>NZ_JBEFDG010000077.1:0-48467 GCF_040137905.1 Corticimicrobacter sp. | reverse complement strand
CGCCGAACTTCTTGGCCAGCACCGTTGCAATCGCTGCCGTCAGCGTCGTCTTGCCGTGGTCAACGTGACCGATCGTGCCCACGTTCACGTGCGGCTTCGTGCGCTCAAACTTACCTTTTGCCATGGATGACTCCCGACCTGGATTCTGCTAAAGAAAAGAAGAATGTACTACGCGATACGTACTACAAGATTTGTGGTGCCCATGGCGCGGATCGAACGCGCGACCTCTCCCTTACCAAGGGAGTGCTCTACCACTGAGCCACATGGGCAATCTGGAGCGGGTGAAGGGAATCGAACCCTCGTCGTAAGCTTGGAAGGCTTCTGCTCTACCATTGAGCTACACCCGCACACGCCGACAACCAGGCAATTCGAAGCGCCCCGCTTGTACCGGCGCTCTTGGTGGAGAGAGTTGGATTCGAACCAACGTAGGCGCAAGGCCAACAGATTTACAGTCTGCCCCCTTTAACCACTCGGGCATCTCTCCAGCAGAGAACTGATGATTATGAACCTCTTCAAGGAAAAGGTCAACTCCTCAGCGACCAGAATAATAACATCATTCCAATCGCTTTGACCAGCGCAATCAAATTTATTCTTTACTGATCCAGCACACTGCCCAGGCCCTGCTTTTCAAGCAGCGCATTGAGATGGTCCCATCCATGGAAATGGATCTGCAATTGTCCTTTGTCCTTGCTGCCGACTTTCAATGTCACCTGGGTGCCCAGGACGTCCGACAGCGCCTCTTCGAGACGTGCCACATCCCTGCTCCCGGCCGAGCCTGTCTTTTTCTTGCGTGCGGGCTCTCCTGCAGCTTCCTGGACAGTCTTGTTGACCATTTTTTCCGTATCGCGCACCGACATGCGGCGCGCCACGACCAGGTTGGCCAACTGTATCTGAGTCGCCGCATCGACTGCCAGCAGGCTGCGGGCATGTCCCATGTCGATATCTCCTGCCAGCAGCATGGTCTGCACAGGCTCTGCCAGGTTGATCAGTCGCAGCAGGTTACTGGTGGCAGAACGTGAGCGGCCAATGGCTGTCGCCGCCTGTTCGTGTGTCAGTCCAAACTCATCAAGCAGGCGTCGCACACCATGTGCTTCTTCAAGCGGATTGAGATCTTCGCGCTGAATATTCTCGATCAGCGCCATGACGGCTGCATTTTCATCTGCGACCTCGCGGACCAATACCGGGACTTCCGTCAATCCAGCCAGTTGGGCAGCACGAAAGCGGCGCTCGCCAGCGATGATTTCATAACCACCGGAAGCCAGGGCACGCACCAGGATGGGCTGCATGATGCCCTGCGTCCGAATGGATTCGGCCAGCTCATTGAGCGCCCCCTCATCCATGCGCGTCCGAGGCTGGTACTTGCCCGCCTGCATCTGGCTGACAGGCAACACACTGGGTGCCTTGCCTGCATTCTCGATCTGGTCCAACACCGGCGCATCCGCCCCGAGCAATGCATCAAGTCCCCTGCCGAGACCCTTGGTTTTCTTGGTTGCCATGCTTGTTTACCTGTTCAAAGCGATTGAGACTTGTTCAGAAATTCTTGACACGCTTGATCAACTCATCCCCAAAAGCGATATACGCCTTGGCTCCTGCCGAGGATTTGTCATACACCACGCCGGGCATGCCATGACTGGGAGCCTCGGCCAGGCGGACGTTGCGCGGAACAACACTCTTGAATACCTTGTCGCCAAAGTGTGACTCAAGTTGGGCTGAAACTTGCTGCTGCAATGTCACGCGGCGATCAAACATCACGCGCAGCAGGCCGATCAGCTTGAGTTCCTGATTGATATTGCGATGGACGCGCTTGATCGTATTGACGAGATCCGAAAGTCCTTCAAGTGCAAAATACTCGCACTGCATCGGAATGATCACGCCATGAGCTGCCGTCAGTCCGTTGAGCGTCAGCAAGGACAGCGTGGGGGGGCAGTCGATGAGGATGAAGTCATACTGATCCGTGACCGAAGCAAGCGCATTTGCAAGCTGACGTTCCCGTTGCTCCATGCCAACGAGATCGATCTCGGCACCGGATAGTTCCCGATTGGAAGGCAGCACGTCGTAGCCTCCAGACTCGGATCGTACACGAGCCTGCTCGATGCTTTGTTCACCGATCAGAACCTGATAGAGATTGCCTTGCAGTGCATGCTTGTCGATGCCACTACCCATCGTCGCATTTCCCTGGGGATCAAGATCTACCAGCAGGACCTTTTTATTGTGTGCGGCCAGACCAGCAGCAAGGTTGATAGCGGTTGTGGTCTTTCCAACCCCTCCCTTCTGATTGGCAATGCAAAAAACATGCGCACGGCGTTCACTGCTTGCTGTCTTGTTCATGCTTCTTCCTGTGTACGTCGAAAATGCACCAGACAACGCTGTGCATCGAGTTCCGGAACCTGCAGGGTATCTATCCGCGTGACTTCCCATGTAGCTTGCTGCATTGCAGCAAGCTCATCATCCGGCTTTTTCCCCTTCATGGCCAGAATGCTTCCCCCCACTTTCACATGCCGATCAGCCAGACTGACAAAATCGTCCAGCGATGAAAAAGCCCTGGAAACGGCAATGTCACAGTTTACCTTTTCAATTGATTCTATTCTTCCATGCACTGCCGATAGATTGCTCAGTTTCAATATGCTCGCTGCATGCTGGATAAATGCTGTCTTTTTTTCTACGGCATCGACACAGATGACTTGCGTACCTGGCATGGCTATGCTGATGACCACACCGGGCAATCCTGCCCCCGAACCAATATCAAGTACAACTGATGTTTCACGTGAAACAAGGCTGGTTTGAAAAAATGGAACTACGGCCAGGCTGTCAAAAAGATGTTGTACAAGCATTCCGTCTGTATCGCGGATAGCAGTCAAATTGTAGGTTTTATTCCACTTTTTGAGCAAAGTCAGATAGTCCAGCAAGGATGTGTACTGTTTATCATCCAATACCAGCCCAAGAGACTCGCATGCTCGTTTTAGTCGCGGCAATGCCTGAACATCGGAAAAAGAAAGATATTGGGTCATGCCTTGGTATCTGTTTTGTATTGCAGCCGTTTAAGATGAATCAATAGCAGTGATATTGCAGCGGGTGTCACACCAGACATCCGCGAAGCCTGCCCTACCGTTTCAGGCTGGGCTGCTTGCAACTTTTGGCGAACTTCGAAAGACAATCCATTTACTGCTTTATAGTCCAAACCAGAAGGAATTCTTTGGTTTTCATGCGCAGCATGTTTGCGCACCTCATCTTTCTGTCTATCGATGTAGCCTGCGTATTTGATCTGAATTTCAACTTGTTCAGATTCTGCGTCATTTTCAAGTCCAGGCCCCGCAATAAGCTTGCCATCAGCCCCTACTGCTTGCATCAATTGCCGATAGCTGACGTTGGGTCGTTTGAGTAGATCCGCGAGCGCATATTCTTTTTCAATCTTTTTCCCCAACAATTTTTCTGACTGATCATCAGGAAAAATGCGTGGGTTGACCCAGGAACTTTTCAGTCTCTCTGTTTCACGTGAAACATTATCCCGTTTGCGATTGAAGGCATCCCAACGATCATCAGAAATCAGCCCAAGTGATCGACCTACTTCTGTCAACCGGAAATCTGCATTGTCTTCTCGCAGACTCAATCTGTATTCAGCTCGAGAGGTAAACATGCGATACGGTTCGCTGACACCGCGCGTAATCAGATCATCTGCAAGAACACCAAGATAAGCCTCATCCCTACGCGGAGACCAGCCTTCCTTATCTTGAGCCATCAAAGCGGCATTGACACCTGCCAACAAACCTTGAGCTGCAGCTTCTTCATAGCCCGTCGTACCGTTGATCTGACCAGCGAAGAACAACCCCTGAAACGCACGCGTTTCGAAGGTTGACTTCAACTCTCGTGGATCGAAATAGTCATACTCAATGGCGTATCCAGGACGCAAAATATGTGCCTGTTCAAGACCTGGCAAGGAATGAATCAGATCAAGCTGGACATCGAATGGCAAACTCGTGGAGACGCCATTTGGATATATCTCATTGGTCGTCAAGCCTTCCGGCTCCAGGAAAATCTGATGACTTTCCTTGTCGGCGAAACGATGAATTTTGTCTTCAATAGAGGGGCAATAGCGGGGACCCACACCTTCAATAACCCCGCTGTACATTGGGGAACGATCAAGGCCGCCACGAATAATGTCATGCGTGCGCGTATTGGTATGGGTCACCCAGCAAGGAAGCTGCCTTGGGTGCATGGCAGCATTCCCCATATAGGAAAAAACAGGCACTGGATCGAAATCACCTGGCTGCTCCTGCAACCTGGAAAAATCAATCGTCCGCCCATCGATTCGCGGTGGCGTCCCAGTCTTCAACCTTCCCTGTGGAAGATTCAATTCCTGTAACCGTTTTCCCAGGGAGGATGCTGGAGGGTCCCCTGCCCGACCGCCAGAATAATGCTGCAAACCGACATGGATCAGACCGTTGAGAAATGTACCTGCAGTCAGGACAACAGTCTTGGAACGAAAACGGATCCCAACTTGCGTAACGGCTCCGACAATCCGGTCACCTTCGACAATCAGATCATCAACAGCTTGCTGGAAAAGCCAGAGATTTGGCTGGTTCTCCAGCATGTAACGTATGGCAGCCTTGTACAGAATTCGATCAGCCTGCGCGCGAGTCGCTCTGACAGCGGGCCCTTTTGAACCATTCAGAATACGAAACTGAATTCCGCCCTGATCGGTGGCCAGCGCCATCGCTCCACCAAGGGCATCAACTTCTTTGACAAGGTGTCCCTTGCCGATACCACCGATCGAAGGATTGCAGGACATCTGCCCCAATGTCTCGATATTGTGCGTTAAAAGCAGCGTCTTGCAGCCAGTCCTGGCAGCAGCAAGAGCTGCTTCCGTACCGGCATGCCCGCCACCTACGACGATGACATCAAACTGTACAGGATAGTCCATGTTCAAAAGCAAAAGATCATCAAGAAAGGAATTATAGATCTTGGCGCATTTCGAATGGCGTGCAAAACTGTAAGAGCTTTAATGTTTCACGTGAAACATACAGTCGATAGACCATCTGGAGACCCATATGTCGATGAGAAACCACAATATCGTGCTTGCATTTGCACTGTGTACATCCATTCCCGCAATTTCAATGGCAAATCCCCAAGTGCCTGAGCAAAGCGACAGCTATGTATACATTGCAGGAAAAAGCCAACCCTGCACCGGCGTTGCACCACAACAATGCATGCAGATCCGTAGTTCTGCCAATGAGGATTGGCAGAACTACTACGGCAGTATTGAAGGCTTCGAATTCAAGGACGATGGCACTGAATCCCTGCTGAAAATCCGCAAGGAAAAAATAAAGAACCCAGCTGCAGATCAATCATCGGAAAAATGGGTGCTCGTAGATGTTGTCACAGAGCGTCAACCTCTGCCAGCGTTGCTCTCTCCCTTTCCCGAACCTGAAAAGGAATGGGCCAGATCCGTGATTCATGTCCCTCAACAGGTCAATGAGGAAGATTACAAAGTCGAAATCATCGCAGGCAAGACACTCGAGATAGATTGCAATCACCATATCCTGCCCGCCTCTTACAAGGAGGAAACCGTTCAAGGTTGGGGATACGATTATTACGTCATCGAACCTGAAGAAGGAAAGATGATATCAACCATGATGGCGTGCCAGGGTCCCAGGAAAAATCAGTTCGTCAGCACGGCCAACGGTCCTGGAATTGTTCGCTATAACAGCCGCCTACCTATTGTTGTCTACACGCCAAAAGATACCGAAGTCCGCTATCGCATCTGGAAGACAGACACCATCACGGCAACAGCGGACAGAATCTGAAGCGCCATGAGCTGCAAGAACTAGCAAAAAAGGGGGAATAGTCCCCCTGATAGCCTGTGGATAACTTTCTGGATAACTAGGAGGATATCCTCAGGACAAATTCTGGACAACTATGGATACAGGGCCCAGGCAAAAAACTGTCCAGAAACCATCCCAGGCCCACACAGAAGTTACCCACGGCTGAAATTCTCATCAAACATATGAAAACTATGGACTTTTTTGAAAAACACCACTTATACACAGGCACCCATTATTAAAGACATCTATATATATAAAAAGAAATAGATAACTTGAAGCCCACTTTTTCCAGTCAAAAAAAAGGCAGGCCTAATGCCTGCCCCCTGTCGATAACTTTCTTTAAAGTTCAGCCAGTCTTGAGATAGCTTTCTGCAATGTGGCTTCTTTCTTGGCAAAGCAGAACCTGACCAATCGATGGTTTGACTCGGCAGCCGAAGGATCCGCATAGAAAGCAGACACGGGAATGACAGCCACGCCGAAAGTGCGCGTCAGCCATATCGAAAAATCAGCTTCGGACAGATCGGAAATTGCGCTGTAGTCCGCCAGCATGAAATACGTGCCAGGTGCCGGCAGCACCTTTAGCCTGGTCGATGCAAGCCCAGCAGTCAGCAGATCGCGTTTTGCCTTGAAAAAGGCAGGAAGCCCAAGGTAATGCTCCGGATGAGCAAGAAAGCCTGCCAGAGCTGCCTGGAAAGGAGAACTGACGGTAAACACCATGAACTGATGAACCTTGCGGAATTCGCGCATCAGCGCTGCAGGCGCGCAGCAATAGCCTACTTTCCATCCCGTGACGTGAAAAGTCTTTCCGAAGGAAGAAACGATGAATGCCCGCTCTGCAAGTGCGGGCCTGCGCGCCACGCTCTGGTGCACAAGGCCATCGAATACAAGATGTTCATAGACTTCATCGGACAGGATCAGCAGATCGTGCTTCACAACGATTTCTTCCAGCGCATCCAGATCATGGGCCGACAGAATCGATCCAGTGGGGTTGTGAGGCGAATTGACGATCAGCAGACGCGTTTTTGAGCTGATGGCACCCCTGACCCTGTCCCAGTCGATCGAATAGCCAGGAGAGGCCTCTGTAGGGGCCTGCATGGGCACGTAGACCGGAGAGCCTCCTGCAAGCCTGATGGCAGGAGCATAAGCGTCATAGCAGGGCTCTATGACAATGACTTCGTCTCCTGGATGCACAGATGCCAGGATGGCCGTCATCAATGCCTGCGTGGCTCCACTGGTCACGGTGACTTCAGTATCCGGATCGTAGACTCTGCCGTAGGTGTCCTGCACTTTGCCTGCAATGACGCGGCGCAATGGCAGGTAGCCAGGCATGGCCGGGTACTGGTTGAGCCCTTGCTGCATGGCATCGGTGACCAAATCCAGCAGTGCAGGATCAGGGTCGAAGTCCGGAAAGCCTTGTCCCAGGTTGATTGCCCCGGTTTCCTGAGCAAGGTTGCTCATGGTCGTGAAGATGGTTGTGCCGATATCCGGCAGTTTGGAAACGATCATTGCAGGTCCTGCTTGCCAAAAAAATACATTGTAGGTATTTCCTGCAGAAGAACGCTGTCAGGTCTATCCTTTGTTTATAAGCTTTATATATAACTACTTATGGATAAGATAGCCTGTTGATAACTCTATCAACTCTGAAAACCTTATCTGTATCAAGGTGTTGGACCTGTTTTTTGAGTGTGGAAAGCTGCTGTGTGGACTGAGGACGGATTCTGGACAAGATTTCGGCCAGCCGCCAATGCCTGGGTTGTGCAGAAGCTGTCCACAGGTTGACCACAGATCCCCTTCATAGAGGCTGTCCACAGGCGCAAATCGGCGCAATGAAGGTTTGTCATCTGTCGTAGAATGGACTCGATAAGGCTGATGAACAGCCAGGACCGATCATTTTTCGTGTGTGTATGCAGGGACAGGAATCCGAACTGATAGAACGCCACGCACCGCTGGTACGCAAGCTTGCCCTGCAGTTGGTGGCCAGGTTGCCCAGCAGTGTCGAGCTGGATGACCTGATCCAGGCCGGGATGATCGGGCTGCTGGATGCCGTGCGGCGATACCAGAAGATGCCCCAGGCCGGATTCGAAACCTATGCCACGCAGCGCATACGGGGGGCCATGCTCGATGAACTGCGCAGCCAGGATTGGTTGCCGCGCAGCGTGCGCGAAAAGGCCAGGCGCATCGAACAGGCCATTCATGCCCTGGAGCAGTCCCTGGGCCGGGCACCTCGGGAAAGCGAGATTGCAGCGTATCTCGAGTTGGGGCAGGATGAATATCTGATGCTACTGCAGGATGCCCAGGGTGTGCAGATTCTGCACTATGAGGATTTCGAATATGACGGTGATGGCCTGGAGGCTGTCATGCGTCCGGATGTGGCCGCAGCCAACGGGACAGATCCGCTTGAGGCCCTGCTGGGGGGAAACCTGCGAGAGGTGCTTGTTCAGGCGATCGATGCCCTGCCCGAGCGCGAGAAACTGCTTCTGGCCCTGTTGCACCAGGAAAACATGAACCTCAAGGAAGTCGCCGTCGTCATGGGGGTGACTGAAGGACGCGTGTGCCAGTTGCGCACCCAGGCCATCAATCGCATCCGGGCGCGAATACGTGACCAGGGATGGGATCAGAGGCCCGACGAGCTGGTTTCGATGCAGATACTGTAGGGGCGACCGTCCCGTGCGCTGTGCACAGCGCAGCGTCCTATGGCAGCCTCATCAGTGCGTCATCGGCATCAGGCATGACTCGACGACAAGATCCAGGTTTTCCTTCTTGACCCGGTGTTTCACGCGGGCCGCTGCCGAGGCAATATCCTGTGGCTGTATCCGGTCGCCTTGCGTGGGATCGACGTAGACGGCTCCCATTCCCAGCGACACGAAGGGAAAAAAACGGTTGATGCCGTGGCGATCTTCCGCTTCGATTCCACCCCGTGCCTGGTCTTCATGGTCGTACAGCCGCTGCGCGCGCAGGTTGAAGTCGTTGATGATCGAGTGTGCCCGCTGTTCCCAGTTGCCGCTGCCAAAGACAATGATGAAATCGTCGCCGCCTACATGGCCGATGAAATCCTGCTGCGGATTGCAATGCGACTTGATGACTTCGGCGCAGAGCCGGATCATGTCGTCGCCGCGCCAGTAGCCGTAGACATCATTGAATGGCTTGAAGTTGTTCAGATCGCAGTAGGCCGTCACGAACGATTGTTCCTGGTCCAGCTGGGAGGCAATGTGATGGCTGATGGGGATGTTGCCGGGCAGCGATGTGAGCGGATTGGCATAGCGTGCGGCTTCGATGCGTTTTTCCGTGACTTCCTTGACCAGGGCTTCACCGGTGCCAAGGCCATCGTAGCGTCCCTGGTGCGTGATGATGAAACCATCGACCAGATAGCGCTGGTCCTTGGATATCAGCAGGTGGCTCAGGCTTTCGATGGTTGTGCTGCCATCGACCAGGACTGGATTGGCATTCATGAACTGGCTGCAGGATTTGCGTCCGTAGAGTTCGCGAATGAATTGCTGTGCATAGTGCTCGGAAAAATCGCGCCGGTTGACGATACCCACAGGCCGATCTTCTGCGTTGATGACGGCAGCAGCATGCAGTCCGGGGTTGTCGACAAACAGTTTGTGCAGATGATCGTTGGTATCGGTTTCCAATCGGACTGCCGGTGCTGTGATACGCAGGTTGTGAACGGTGGCGTGATAAGGCTGGATGGTGGTGCGCTTGAGCGCGATGTTTTCCAGCTTTTCCTGGATATGCTGAGGCAGCAAGTGGATGGCCTGGGGCGAGGGATAGCCCAGGAACCATCCCTGCACATAGCGTATGCCGAGTTCACGAGTGACCAGCAGATCCTGTTCCGTTTCTATGCCTTCGGCGACGATCTGCGTACCCATGCTGTTGCCGATCGCCAGGATGGACTGGACCAGCTTCTGCTTTTTCTCGTTCTGGCCGATGCCGTCGAAAAAGTATCGATCTATCTTGACGATCTCTGGCTGTATCTGGTCCCAGAAGCGCAGGCAGTTGCGTCCGGAGCCGTAGTCGTCGATGGCCAGCAGCATGCCGTGTGCGCGCAGGCTTGCGAGAGCCCGCTGCAGGAACATGCCCTGCTCTTCTGCGGCATCTTCCTCGGTGATCTCTATGACGATCCGTTCTGCCGGCAATGGCTGTTGCTGTTGGATCAGATGGGGCAATGCATCCCCATGTCGGCGCCATTGCTCGCTCAGGGCAGAACTGGACATGTTGATGAATAGCCTGGCTGGCTGCTGCTGTTCGCAATAGCGCTGCAGGGCCAGTTGCGCACAGGCCAGTTCCAGGTCGGCATGAATCCCCTGGCGACGAGCCTCCGAGAAGAGGGTTGCGGGTTGTTGCAGGGGGGAAGGGGTCAGGCCGCGGATCAGGCTTTCGTAGCCCGAGATGGAGTGCCGGACCATGTCGACGATAGGCTGGAAGTGCGGAACGAGCAGTTTGTTCAGAATGATGTCGGCAACGGAATGGCCGGTGTCGACTGGCGCAGGGATATCCAGTTGCATAGGAAAGTGATGCCTGAACGGATACAGTTAGAAGGGAATCGTCATTATTGATTCCCAGCATGTCTGTTTCGTGACAGGCCCTTATCCCCTGGCTGGCGTCAGAACCCTTTGCGCCGGGCGCTCTGCTCGCGTTCGACCATGCCGATGTAGCGCTGGATCATGATAAGAACGGCATTCGGCAGATCCACGAATTCAGCCCCGATGCGGCGGCAGTTGCGCTGGCTGGGCAGGACTTCGTTGATACAGCGCACGACCCGGATCGTGATCGGGAAAGATCCTACCCTTGGCAGGTCGAGCAGGCAGTTGTGATAAAGCGTGCCTGGTTCGTAATTGATGATCTTGCCATAATCCATGATGGCCAGGCCGCTGGAGCTGATGTCGCGCAGTTCGACGCTGATGCCGTCGCCGGTCGACAGCGTGCCGTTGGCTGCGGCACCTTCCACAATGGTGCACAGGGCCGGTTCGAGTGCGGGAATCGATACGCGATAGGATTCGCGGCGTTGCAGGCGTGACAGGCTGGTCGGGATATCGATGGCGAGTGCTGGCAGGCCATCGTGCGTGCATGCATCAATGGATGATGACGAGAAGAAGATGGGTACGCTGTCGAGCGCGGTTTCGAAACGGACGAAATCGGCGCGGATGAAAATCTGGTTCAGGTCTTCGGCAGCGGCATGATCGAGGATGACTTTGTTGTCCTGTACGTCGACATCGAGGATGGTGGTGACGACGGAAATCGGACGATCCTGTACATGCATGCGTACCAGTGCCTGTCTTCTTTCGAGTGCGCGCAGCAGTCCAATGATTTCGAGTGGCACGGTGACCAGGTAGGGGTTATCGTTCTGGTGCATGTTCGAGTCCGTGGCGCGTATCTGATTGGATACAAAAAAGTTTCAAGAAGATACTTGGATTATAGACAAACAGATCGTGATGCTGTCTATCTCGTGGCTTGACATACAAATATTATTTGACGGCACGGAAGTGCTGCAGCCACGGGGTGCAACCTGTCTTTTGTGCAAGGTGCAACCATAGGGTTTTTACGCATAACTCTTTGAAAGTGCCGTCACTATAATCGCCAGACCTTGTTTCTGCTCATGCCATGGATATCGTGGCATGGCGCAGCAGATGCAGTGGTGATACCGCAACCTGGACTGGGGTTGCAACCAATGGTCAGGCCCACGTGTTCCCGACGATCCGACAGGAGAAGAGTAGATGAAAATGAAACAATCCATGCTGGCCGCCTGCATGGCGTTGGCCGGTTTTGCCATGAGTGGTGCTGCGGCCCACGCTGCTGACATCAAGTTCGGCTTTGCTGCGCCCCTGACCGGCCCCCAATCGCATTACGGCGAAGACATGCGCAACGGTCTGCTGCTGGCGATCGAAGAAGCCAATGCCAAGGGTATCGAAATCGATGGCAGCAAGGCCAACTTCATCCTGGTGTCCAAGGATGACCAGGCTGATCCGCGCATTGCAGTACAGGTTGCGCAGCAACTGGTCGACGAGGGTGTCGATGGCGTGCTGGGCCATTTCAACTCGGGCACGACGATTCCTGCTTCGCGTGTTTACTACGATGCGGGCCTGCCGCAGATCGCCATGGCGACCTCGCCGGAATACACCCTGCAGGACTATGAAACCACCTTCCGCATGATGACCAGCGATACGCAGCAGGGTGCGGCCGTGGGTAAATTCATCGTTGAAAAGCTCAATGGCAAGAAGGTTGCACTGATCGATGATCGCAGCGCCTATGGCCAGGGTCTGGCCGACGAGGTCGAGAAAGCCGTCAAGGCAGCCGGTGGTGAAGTGGTGCGTCGCGAGTACACCTCGGACAAGGCAACCGATTTCACGGCCATCCTGACCAATATCCGCGGCGTGGCTCCTGATGCGATTTTCTACGGCGGCCTGGATGCTCAATCCGGTCCGATGAAGCGCCAGATGGTGTCGCTGGGTATTACCGCACCGCTGGTGTCGGGTGAAATGACCCGCAGCGATACGTTCCTGAAGCTGGCCGGTTCGGCGGCCGAAGGGACCTATGCTTCGCTGGCCGGCGTGCCGCTGGATCAGATGACGGCCGGCAAGGAGTTTGCCGAATCCTATGAAAAGCGCTTCAACAAGGCTCCCGGCGTGTATGCGCCCTATGCCTACGATGGCGCCTGGAACCTGATCACGGCCATCCAGAATGCCAACAGCGCCAAGCCTTCGAGCTATATCGGCAAGCTGGCTGACCTGGAGCGCTCGGGTGCGACCAGCGAACACATTGCCTATGATGACAAGGGCGACCTGAAGGAAATCTCGGTCACCGTCTATGAAGTCAAGGATGGCAAGTGGGAAATGGTCGAAACCATGGTCAGCTCGGCCAACTGAGCCTGATCCTGATGCAGGACCGGTAATGACGAGGACGGATGCGCCGCAAGGGCATCCGTCCGCTTGTTTGGCAGTATCTGCAGCATCTCTGCAATTAGGAATTCCGTATGGAATTATTCATCCAGCAAATCGTGAACGGGCTGACACTCGGCAGCGTTTACGCCCTGGTCGCACTGGGGTATACGATGGTGTACGGCATCATCGGACTGATCAATTTTGCGCATGGCGATGTGGTCATGATCGGTGCCATGGTGGCGACGGTCGTGGCCACGAGCCTGCTTTCCGGCGGTGAGCCCGGTACCCTGTCTGTCTGGCTTGTCATAGGTGTGGCACTGCTGGTTGCCATGCCGGTGTGCATGGGGGTGGGCTGGACGGCCGAACGGGTCGCCTACAGACCCTTGCGACGCGCCCCGCGGCTGGCAGCGCTGATCACCGCCATCGGCGTGTCTTTCATCCTGCAGAACGTGGCGATGATGATCTGGGGTCGCAACTACCTGAGCTTTCCACAGATTATCGAACCCGACATCTTCAAGATCGGTGGAGCCAGTATCAGCAGCCTGCAGATTGCCATCATCGTGGTTGCCGCGCTGATCATGGTCGGACTGACGCTGGTTGTGCACAAGACCCGCCTGGGTACGGCCATGCGTGCCACAGCACAGAACCGTGAAGTGGCCGGCCTGATGGGCATCAACATCAACACCGTCATCTCGGCGGCATTCCTGATCGGCTCGGCGCTGGCGGCCGTGGCGGCCATCATGGTCACCACCTATTACGGACTGGCGCAGTACACCATGGGATTCATGCTGGGCCTGAAGGCTTTCACTGCAGCCGTGCTGGGGGGGATCGGCAACCTGGCCGGTGCCATGCTGGGCGGGTTGCTGCTGGGGGTGATCGAGGCCCTGGCGGCAGGCTACAGTGGTGACCTGACCGGCGGTGTGCTGGGCAGTCACTATCAGGATTTCTTTACTTTCATGGTGCTGGTACTGGTGCTGGTCTTCCGCCCGTCCGGTCTCATGGGTGAGCGTGTGGGAGACCGCGCATGACGACTTCGACTCTGCAAAACGGCGTTTCGGCGCAGCGCAATACGGCTCGCCTTGCGGGCTGGGTGGTACTGGCCATCGTACTGATCGCCCTGCCCTTCGTTATCGGGCAGGCAGGCCAGAGCTGGGTGCGCATTGCCAACTTTGCCCTGCTCTATGTCATGCTGGCGTTGGGGCTCAACATTACCGTTGGCTTTGCCGGTCTGCTCGACCTGGGCTACATCGCCTTCTATGCCGTGGGTGCCTATACCTGGGCCTTGCTGGCATCGCCGCACTTCGGGCTGCACTTGCCGTTCTGGCTGGTCATTCCGATTGCCGTGGCGGTGGCAGGCATGTTCGGCCTGTTGCTGGGCATTCCGACATTGAAGCTCAAGGGGGATTACCTGGCGATCGTCACATTGGGATTCTGCGCCATCATCGGGATCTTCCTGCGCAACCTGAACGCGCCGTTCAATATCACCAATGGGCCGCAGGGTATCAACCGGATCGATTCGTTCCAGGTGGGCGATTTCAATTTCGGGCGTGCCAGCACGATCTTCGACATGCGCTTCACGGGGCCCGAGAAGTACTACTTCCTGCTGCTGTTCATGACGCTGCTGATCGTGCTGGTCAGTTCGCGCCTGCAAAACTCGCGGGTGGGTCGTGCGCTCGAAGCGGTGCGTGAAGACGAGATTGCCGCCAAGGCGATGGGTATCAACATCCGCAACGTCAAGCTGCTGGCATTTGCCACTGGTGCCATGTTTGCCGGGCTGGCGGGTTCCATGTTTGCTTCGATGCAGGGATTCGTGAGCCCCGAGAGTTTCAGCCTGCCCGAGTCGATTTCGGTGCTGTGCATGGTGGTGCTGGGTGGCATGGGCCATATCCCGGGCGTGATCATCGGTGCCATTATCCTGGCGATCCTGCCGGAATTCCTGCGGGCCATTGTGGTGCCGGTGCAGCAGACGCTGTTCGGTGACGTCATCGTCGATCCCGAAGGCATCCGCATGTTGCTGTTCGGCCTGGCCATGGTGCTGGTGATGCTGTTCCGTCCGGCGGGTCTGTGGCCTTCGGCAGTGCGCAAGCGTGAGCTGTCCACGAGCAAGGGAGAAGGTCGATGAGCATCCTGCTTGAAGCAAAGGGCCTGAGCAAGCGCTTTGGTGGCCTGCAGGCGCTGTCCGATGTGAGCTTCCAGATCCGGCGTGGCGAAACCTATGGTCTGATCGGTCCGAATGGTGCCGGCAAGACGACGCTGTTCAATGTGTTGACCGGACTGTACGTGCCTGAATCGGGCCGGGCCGATTTCGATGGCAAGCCGCTGGTCGGGATTGCGCCCCACAAGGTGGCGTCGGTCGGCATGGCGCGTACCTTCCAGAATATTCGTCTGTTCGGCAATCTGAGCGCGATCGAGAATGTGATGATCGGCCGCCATGTGCGCACGCGCAGCAATTTCCTGGGGGCGATTTTCCATACCCCGGCTACGCGTCGCGAAGAGATTGCCACGCAAAAGCGTGCCTACGAATTGCTGGAATATGTCGGTATCGCGCATCGTGCAAACGATGTGGCCCGTTCCCTGCCCTATGGTGACCAGCGACGGCTGGAGATTGCCCGTGCGCTGGCGACCGAGCCCAAGTTGCTGGCGCTCGATGAGCCGGCCGCTGGCATGAACGAGTCCGAAACGGTGGTGCTGCGTCAGTTGATCGAGAAGATCAGCGGCGATGGCATTACCGTGCTGCTGATCGAGCATGACATGAAGCTGGTGATGGGGTTGTGCGACCGTGTGCTGGTGCTGGAATATGGCAAGGTGCTTGCCGAGGGTGTGCCGGCCGAAGTGCAGCGCAATCCCAAGGTGATCGAAGCCTACCTGGGGGCCGGTGCGGCAGCCGAGGTAGCGACAGGAGAATCGGCATGACGACGCAAAAGACGCCACTGCTTGAATTGCGCGACCTGCAGGTTGCCTATGGTGGCATCAAGGCTGTGCAGGGTATCAATCTGCATGTGAATGAAGGCGAGCTGGTGTGCCTGATCGGTGCCAATGGTGCCGGCAAAAGCACGACGCTGCGTGCCATTACCGGCCTGGTGCCGGTGGCCGGTGGTTCGATCTGGTATGACGGCAAGCAGACCACCAATACGCCTTCGTATCAACTGGTGCGCAAGCGCCTGGTCATGGTGCCCGAGGGACGTGGCATTTTCGGTCAACTGACGATCGAGGAAAACCTCGCCATGGGGGCCTACGTGCGCAATGACCATGCCCAGATCAAGCAGGATCTCGAGCGGGTTTTCGAAAGCTTTCCGCGACTGGCCGAACGCCGCCATCAGTCGGCCGGTACGCTGTCGGGGGGCGAGCAGCAGATGGTTGCGATGGGGCGCGCGATGCTGGCCCGGCCGCACCTGTTGCTGCTTGATGAGCCTTCCATGGGGCTGGCGCCGCTGATGGTCGAGAAGGTATTCGAGGTGGTGCGCAATATCGCTGCCGAAGGCGTGACCATCCTGCTGATCGAACAGAATGCCCGCCTGGCGCTGGAACATGCCGATCGCGGTTATGTGATGGAGTCGGGTCACATCAGTCTGGAAGGCCCAGGCAAGGATCTGCTGCATGATCCCAAGGTCCGTGCCGCCTATCTGGGTGAAGACGAGGCCTGATTTCCCGGTTTTCCGCATCAAAAAGCCCAGCCGACCTGAAACAAGCGTCGGCTGGGCTTTTCTGTTGCTGGCCTGGCTGGATCAGGGGATATAGATCTCGGCTTCGCCGTCGATCACGACCTTGCCTTCGACCGTGCACTGCGTGGTGAAGAACACGCGGTGCTTTTCCGTATCGATGCGCGTGATGGTCACGGTGGCGGCAACCTTGTCGCCGATGTAGATGGGCCGCTTGAATACCAGCGATTGCGAGACATAGATGCTGCCTTCGCCCGGCAATTGGGTGCCGAAAATCGTGGAAAACAGGCTGCCGCCCAGCATGCCGTGGGCAATGCGCTTCTTGAAGCGGGTGTTGCTGGCGTATTCCTCGTCCAGGTGAACCGGGTTGTGGTCGCCGGACACCAGCGCGAAGCCGCGTACCGTGTCATCCGTGACTTCCACTTCGCGCGTCAGCGACATGCCGATGCTCAGTTCGTCTATACCGTAGGACTTCTTGTCTGTCGTGCTGGACATCTGGTTGAATCCTGTAAAAAGAAACCAAGGCGGTGTGGCCTGCATTTTACTGCGCCAGGATGACAGGCAGTGGCATGCAGGCCGGCATGGCAACCGGCCTGACGGGCTTTAGCCTATTCTGGCTTTTCCGGGGACGGGCGTGTCTTCGTCGGCGTCGATGATTTCGTTGCTGGGAATGCGGAAGACCGACATGCGGCTGGCCATTTTGTCGACGCGTTCGCTCAGGGTCTCGGTGGCGGCAGCACTTTCCTCGACCAGGGCGGCATTCTGCTGCGTGACGTGATCCATCTGCGAGACGGCCAGATTGATCTGTTCGATGCCGATGGACTGTTCCGACGAGGCTGCCGAGATGTCGTTCATGATGGCCGTGACACGCTGTACGGCCGAAACGACCTCGTGCATGGTGTCGCCGGCCCGCTTGGCGTTGCTGGCACCTGTACCGACCGTGGCGTTGGATGTTTCGATCAGGGTCTTGATCTCGCGCGCGGCCTGGCCACTGCGTTGTGCCAGGGCGCGTACTTCGCTGGCCACCACCGCAAAGCCCTTGCCCTGTTCACCGGCCCGGGCCGCTTCCACCGCCGCATTGAGCGCCAGGATGTTGGTCTGGAAAGCAATGCCTTCGATCACGTTGACGATCTCGCCCATCTTGGCGGAGCCGGACGCAATGGTTTCCATCGAGCGCACGACCTCATCAACCACCACGCCGCTGCGCTCGGCCACGCTGGAGGCGTTGGCGGTCAGCTCGTTGGCGATGCGGGCATTTTCCGCATTCTGCTTGACCGAGGACGCCATCTGCTCCATGGCGGCAGCCGTTTCCTCCAGCGCCGAGGCCTGCTCCTCGAAGCGGCTGCTCAGGCCCATGTTGTCGGAGGCAATGGCCCGGGTGTCGTTGTTGATCTCGTCGATCCCATGGCGCGTGCTGCTGATGAGTCTGGACAGGCTTTCCTGTGTCTTGCGCAGCGAGATGAAAAGTTCGCCCACTTCATTGTTGGAGCGGGCCTCGACCCGTTCCGTGAGGTCGCCACCTGCCATTCTGGACAGGTGCTGGCTGACTTCGTCGAGTGGCTTGATGAGGCGGCGCGTCAGGATGTAGATGCCGATCGACAGCAGCAACATCAGGCCGAGTGCGATAGTGCCGAAAATGCCCAGCTTGACCCGTGCCGCATGCGTGATTTCCTCGACATTGGCGGTGCCGGCGATCAGCCAGTTGCGGCTGGGCGACCAGGCGTAGACATCGACCTGGTCGGCTCCCTTGAAGTCGTGATAGTGGATGCCGTTCTTTTCGCGCAGCATGGTGGTGGCCAGTTCGGCACTCTGCCCGTGGCTGTTGCCGTTGGCGGCGGAAACCGGCTGGCCTGCCAGCGAGGGGTGAATTTCGAAACGGGGATTGCCGCCCTGGGTATCGCTGCTGATGACATAGTAGAAACCGCTCTGGCCGATCTTGCGGCTGGAGATGTCCTGCTTGAGCATCTCTTCCTGGGCGCTGATATCGACACCGACGAACTGGACGCCGACGATCTTGCCTGTGCTGTCGGTCAGGGGCCGGTATTGGGTGATATAGGGCCGGCCAAGCAGTGTGGCCATGCCGGTATATTCCTGCCCGGCGCGCAGTGCGCTGTAGGCGGGGTGGGATTTGCCCAGGGGCGTGCCGACCACGCGCTGGCCGGACTCGTCCTTCAGGGAGGTGGAAATGCGGATGAAATCATCATCCTTGGCGACGAAAATGGTGGCCACACCACCGGTCAATTCGGAGAAGCGATCCGGCCCTTCGAAGTTGAGATTGAGCGTGCGCGTGCCAGCGCGCAGGACCGGCACGGTTTCGGCACCGACCTGAATGGTGGTGGTGGGATCGAGGTCGATCCGCTTGGGGTAGCCGTTGGCAAATACCCGCATGAAGCTCTTGATTTCGTCGTTGACGGTTCGATCGAAGAGCGTATTCATCTTGACGATGCCGTCGACTTCAGCCCGCATGATATCGATGGCGATTTCCTGCTGCATCATCACGGCAGTTCGGCAGAAAAAGCCCAGTACAGCCGCACCCAGAAAGAAAACGAGGCAAGGCAGTAGCGTTGCAATGCGCAAATTGCGCAGCAGAGGCAGGGACATGCGGGGTATCTCCAAGAGGGGTTGTTATAAAGAGCGTTAATCGAATATCTATGTCACTAAAAGAAACTTGATCGTACATTACTTTGTCTTATTACGTCATTATTTGCATGAGAGGAGATAGGCTCAGAAGTTGTGATTTTTGTCACTATTTCAATGAATAAGAGGTTTTTTGAGCTTATTTGATGAAAATCAGAACATTGGGAAAAAGGTATGATCTGCATATGGAGACACCAAATCCATATATAAGAATTATTCAATATGTTGTCGATTGTTTGCCTGGAACCGCAAAATGAATGTATCCATATTCAAGTGGCGGCAGTGGCGTATCGCCAATCTGCTGTCCGTTCTGGTTTTTCTCCTGACTGCCCTCGTCTTTTCCGTATTCATGGCGGCGTTCTATCGTTCGGTGTCGCACACACTGGAAAATGAAGCTGTCGCCCGGATGGAACAGGGCGTTGGTGCCATTGCCAAGATGAGCGAGATGTTCGATGCCGCGGCCAAGGACGCGGCCTACAGTTTCATGGGCGTCTTTTCCAGCTCTTTGTTTCCGCAGGCTTTTGAGATCGATGCGGGGCGCAGCATTCCGGTCGGTGGTACGACGGCCCCTGCCCTGATGAATGATGATCGGCTGCTCAATGGCGATTTTTCTGCAGTCGATGTTTTCACGGCACGCACCGGTGGTATCGCCACGATATTTGTCGCCAAGGGTGACGATTTTGTCAGGGTGGCGACCTCGTTGCGTACGGATAAGGGGGATCGGGTCGTGGGCACCTCGCTGGGGCCGACGCATCCCGCTTATGCCCTGCTCCGCGAGGGCAAGGAGTTCGTGGGGGCGGCCAGCCTGTTCGGCAAGACCTACATGACGGTATATCGTCCCATCCGCAACGATGCCGGTGCCATCGTGGGCCTGCTTTTCGTGGGGGTGGATATCACCAAGGCGGTCGATGAACTGAGGCAGGAGATCCTGGGCTACCGGATCGGAGAGACCGGGCGCTATGTCGTGATCAATGCCAGCCGAGGCGATCGCCGTGGTCTTTACGAAGTGCATGAACAGCAGTCCGGTCGTTCGGCCCTGGATAGTCGCGATACGGCACGTCGTGCCCAGATCGAGAAAATGCTGGCGGAGCCCTCCGGTATACACCGTTATACCGAGGACGGCCATGACATGATCGAGGTCTATGGTCATGCGCCCGGCTGGCAGTGGCTGATTGTCGGCCAGGCGAATCTGGACGAACTGACCCAGGAGGCACGCAGTACGCTGACCGGCTACATGGTGCTGGCGGTCGGTGTGCTGCTGGTGCTGGCCGTTGCGATTTTCCTGGTGGTGCGCAAGGTACTGGGACCCTTGCGGGCGTTCAACCGGCATCTGGCGCAGATCGCTGCCGGCGACCTGACCGCTCGGGTACGTGTCGAGTCCGACAATGAAGTGGGCCAGTTGTTCAATGGCCTGCGACAGATGCAGGGCAGCCTGTCGCGCAGCATCACTTCGGTGCGCACAAGCGTCAGCCAGATCGATGTCGGTGCACATGAAATTGCCCGCGGCAACCAGGATCTGAGTCGCCGCACCGAAGAACAGGCTTCCTCCATTGAAGAAACGGCATCGGCCATGGGAGAACTGGCGGCCACCGTTCAGCAGAATGCAGAACAGGCACGCCAGGCCAGCACCTTGGTCAACGATGCTTCTGCCGTGGCGCAGCAGGGCGGTGCGGTTGTGGACCGGGTCGTGGCAGCCATGCAGGAGATTGCAACCGATTCCGGCAAGGTCGGCGAAATCGTCAATGTGATCGACAGCATCGCCTTCCAGACCAATATCCTGGCGCTCAACGCGGCGGTGGAAGCGGCCCGGGCCGGTGAACAGGGCAAGGGGTTTGCGGTGGTGGCCAGCGAAGTGCGTGCTTTGGCGCAACGCAGCGGCCAGGCCGCCCGCGAGATCAAGACCCTATTGGAAACCTCGGGTGATCGCGTGCGCACCGGGGTCGGCCATGCCCGGCAGGCGGGCGACACCATGAAGGATATCGTGGCGTCCATCCAGCGTTCCACGGGCCTGATGCAGGAAATCGCAGCAGCGGCGCTGGAGCAGGCCAGTGGCATTGAGCAGGTCAGCAAGGCGATGGCGCAGATGGATCACACCACGCAGCAGAATGCGACGCTTGTCGAGGAGGTTGCAACGGCAGCCCGGTCGCTGCAGGATCAGGTCGAGGCCGTTGTCGAGGCGGTGTCGGTTTTCAAAGTGCTGCAGGGCGAGATTGTCGATGCCGATACCGGAGAGGTATCGGCACCGGAGCAGGCCTGAAATATGTGAGCACCGGCCTGAATGGTGTCCGTGGATACCGTTCAGGCCGGAAGCGTTCGCTATGCTGCCCTGCCCGCTTTCAGCAAGGCCAGGGTCTGCTCCACCCCTTCCCGCCAGTCAGGCAAGGCCAGCCCGAAAGTCGTGCGCAGCAATGATGTATCCAGCAGCGAGTTGGCGGGACGTGGCGCAGGCAGTGGATAGGCCGAGGTCGGAATGGCGAGGATATTGTCGGGTGACAGGGTGAGCGGGTAGCCCAGCCGGCTTGCCTGCGTGGCAATATGATGCGCATAGCCGTGCCAGGATACCGATCCGGCGGCACTCAGGTGATAGGTGCCGAAAGGAAATTCTGCCTGCGTGGCCTGGCTGGCCGGCAGGCGGGCCAGGATCTGTGCACAGGTATCGGCGATCAGGCTGGCTGCCGTGGGGGCACCGTGCTGGTCATCGACCACGCTCAGGCTCTGCCGCGTCTGCAAAAGACGCAGCATGGTCTTCAGGAAGTTGTTGCCGTAGGCACCATAGACCCAGCTTGTGCGAAAGATCAGGTGCCGCGGTGTGGCACTCCGGACGGCCTGTTCGCCTTCCAGCTTGCTCTGTCCATATATTGAAAGTGGATGGGTCGTATCGGATTCGGCGTAGGGCGTGGGCTGGCGGCCATCAAACACATAGTCTGTCGAGAAGTGCACCATCACGGCATCCAGGCGTGCGGCTTCCTCGGCGAGGATGGCCGGTGCCATGGCATTGATCTGCCGTGCCAGTCCAGGCTCGTTTTCGGCCTTGTCCACGGCCGTATAGGCGGCGGCATTGACGATGACATCGGGGGCGTGCCGGCGGATGATGGCGGGCAGTGTGTCCGGCTTCGCCAGGTCGGCGGCATGACGGTCCAGGGCAATGACTTCACCCAGTACCGACAGGCTGCGGCGCAGTTCGAAACCGAGTTGTCCGGTCTGGCCTGTGATGAGAAAGCGCATGGTGGGATTTCCTGGCGGAAGAATGGAGAAGTGCCGCAGGGGATGGGCAGTGTCTGCCAGTGTGCATCGCAGGTACGGGATGGTCAACCCTGGGCACATGCCAGCAGACCCGACGATGTTGCATGTATTTGCAACGTCGCCGGGTCTCGGCATGACAGGGGGATCACGCTGGGCTGAAGCCCGCTTCAATTCATCAGGTCGAGGAGGCTTTTGCTATCGCCGTGCCAAGAATCCCCAGCGCTTCCTGGGCAATATCCTGCGGCGTATTCAGCGGTGCCAGCAGGCGCAGCGTATTGCGATAGACGCCGCACTTGATGACCAGCAGACCATCGGCCCGGCACAGGTCGATGACGCGCTGGGCCATGTCTGCGTCCGGCTGGCGCGGATCGCCGTTGCGCACGAATTCCAGGGCCAGCATGGGGCCTACGCCGCGCACGGTGCCGATGACAGGGAATTGCGCGGCCAGTGCATCCAGTCCGGCACGCAGCAGCGAGCCCAGGCGTTCACCCTGCTCCAGCAGCGATTCCTCTTCGAAAACATCCAGGACCGCCAAGGCGGCTGCGCAGGCCAGCGGGTTGCCGGCGTAGGTGCCGCCCAGGCCGCCGGGCGTCGGAGCCTCCATGATGTGACGCTTGCCGACGACACCCGACAGCGGCAAGCCGCCTGCCAGGCTCTTGGCAACCGTGACGAGATCAGGCTGGATGCCGGCATGCTGGAATCCGAACATTTTTCCGGTACGGCCGAATCCCGTCTGCACTTCGTCCAGGATCAGCACGATGCCGTGATGGTTAGCCAGTGCGCGCAGTTTTTTCAGGAATGCGGCACCTGCCGGACGGAATCCGCCATCGCCCTGGACGGGTTCCAGCAGAATGGCGGCGACCCGCTCGGGGGCGATCTGTGTCGCGAACAGTTCTTCCAGCGCCTGCAGGGCATCGTCACCCGATACCCCCAGATAATCGTCGGGATAGGGCGTATGGTAGATGTCGCCGGCCAGCGGGCCGAAGTTCTGCTTGTACGGGGTGCTCATGCCGGTCAGCGTGGAGCCCAGCAGCGTGCGGCCGTGGAAACCGCCGCGAAAGGCAATGACACCGGGTACGTTGCGATAGGCCCGGGCGATCTTGATGGCGTTTTCGACGGCCTCGGCTCCGGTGGTGGCCAGCAGCGTCTGGAAGGGTTCGCTGCCACCGACCAGTGTGTTGAGCCTTTCGGCCAGGGTGACGTAATGGTCGTAGCCGACGACCTGGAATGCCGCGTGGCTGACACGGGTCAATTGTGACTGTACGGCCGCTACGACGCGGGGATGGTTGTGGCCGACGTTCTGCACGCCGATGCCACCCACGAAGTCGATATAGCGGCGTCCTTCGACATCCCACAGCAGGCTGCCCTGTGCCCGCTCTGCGAAGATGGGATGCGCGGTGACGACGCCGCGTGGTACATGCTGTGTCCTGGCATCGATCCAGGCCTGGTTGGTATGTGTCATTTTTCAGATTCCTTCTGGCGAATGATGGAGTGGTGTGTGCTGATATGCCTGCTGTTGCCTGAATGTTGTGGTGTCAGGGGCAGAGCCGCCCTGGCACCTGTCTGCCAGGCTCAGTCGAGCTGACCCTGACAGACATACTTGATGTGCATGTATTCCTCGAGACCGTGGCGGGAACCCTCGCGGCCATAACCGGAATCCTTGACTCCGCCGAAGGGGGCCGATTCTGCAGCGACGGCACCTTCGTTGACCCCGACGATGCCGGTTTCCAGCGCATCCGTGACACGCCAGATACGGCGCACGTCGCGCGAATAGAAATAGGCTGCCAGCCCGAAAGGCGTGTCGTTGGCCTGCCGGATCACGTCGGCCTCATCGCCAAAGCAGGTAATGGGCACGACGGGACCGAAGGTTTCCTCGCAGGCGCAGGCCATCGAGGCCTGTACGCCGGTCAGGATTGTGGGGGCGTAATAGTGGGCGGGTGCGCCGCTGCCCGGTTCGAGGCGATGGCCGCCGGTCACGATATGCGCGCCCTTCTCCACGGCGTCGCGGACATGGCGGTCGATTTTTTCCACGGCACGGGTGTTGATCATGGGGCCGATCTGCGAGTCCGGATCGCTGGCCGGGCCGACCACCAGCGCCTGCACGCGGGTGGTCAGCCTGGCGACGAAGTCGTCGTGGACGTCCTGGTGGACATAGACCCGGTTGGGGCAGACGCAGGTCTGACCGCCATTGCGGAATTTTGCGACCATCAGGCCTTCGACGGCGGCCTCCAGGTCAGCGTCTTCGAACACGATGAAGGGGGCATTGCCGCCCAGTTCCAGCGACAGCTTCTTGAGGGTATCGGCCGAGCGGCGCGCCAGCAGCTTGCCGACCGGCGTCGAACCCGTGAAGGTGATCTTGCGCACGCGTGGGTCGTCCAGCCAGACATCGGCCACATGGGCGGCCTGCTGGCGTGATGCCGTGACGATATTCAGGACGCCGGGTGGCACGCCTGCCTGCTCTGCCAGGCGCACCAGGGCCAGGGACGTCAGCGGCGTATCTTCGGCCGGCTTGCAGACGACGGTGCAGCCTGCAGCAAGCGCCGGGGCAATCTTGCGGGCGATCATGGCAGCAGGGAAATTCCAGGGGGTGATGGCCGCCACCACGCCGACCGGCTCGCGCAGGGCGAACATGCGCCGACCGGCCACGGGGGCGGCAATGATGTCGCCATCGGCACGCGTGGCTTCCTCGCCGAACCATTCGACATAGCTGGCGGCATAGGCGACCTCGCCCTTGCCTTCGGCCAGGGGCTTGCCCTGTTCGCGGGAAATCAGCCTGCCCAGATCATCCAGGTTGGCCAGGATCAGGTCATTCCAGCGTTTGATGATCAGGGCCCGCTGCCTGGCGGGGACTTTGCGCCATGATGCAAATGCAGTGTCGGCGGCATCCACGGCGCGGCGGGCATCGCCTGCGCTGCTGTCCGGCACGCTGGCAAAGTCCTTTCCCGTGGCAGGGTCCGATACGGCAAAGACGGCACCGTCTTCGGCTTCTACCCAAGTACCGGCAATGAAGTTACTGCCCGGCAGCAGATCCGTGTTCAAGATAGTGAGCGGCATGTGTCTACGTCCTTGTGAGGCAACCCGAAAATTAAAGCATCGGTGGTCTGGCAGATTTGTCCTTATTGGCACGGAAAACAGGTAGACCATGCGGTTGTTCGCTGCTTTTCGGCAGGCTCTGCTGCTGCCGTCACAGGTTCTTGAAATTTCAACTAGATTGTGTTTTTTGGTTGCTTTTTGCGCTGAAAATCAGGGTATTTACTTATTATTTTGATCTTTGGATGGCACTATATTGAATATCAGGCGGGACGATTTCAGTGCAAGGAGAACGGCAGTGGCAGGACATGGCATGGACAAGATACCGGCTGTTTTCGCGGTCACGCGGGAGGATGGCTATTGCATCAGCGATGCGCGGCAGGCGCTCGATATCGAGTTCATCCACCGCTATCTGGCCGATGAAGCGTACTGGTCGGCAGGGTTGCCCAGGCAGACGCTGGAGCGCGCCCTGTCCGGGTCTCTGCCGTTTGGTATTTATGACGGCGATGGCGTGCAGGTAGGATTTGCGCGGGTCGTGACCGATGGGGCCATATTTGCCTACCTTCGGGATGTCTTTGTCGTGGAGGCACATCGTGGACGTGGGCTGGCGACCTGGCTGGCTCGGGTCATGCAGACGCATCCGGCGCTGGCAGATGTCCGGTCGTGGTTGCTGGCGACCCGGGATGCGCATGAGGTCTATCGACGGGCCGGATTCGAGAGCGTGCCGCATCCGGAGTGGTACATGAGGATCAGGAAATAAGCATGACTGGCCGCTGAGTATGCCCTCTGTCGGTTTATTTAAAACACTATATTGAAATTATGGCGGTGCGATATTTTCACCTCCATAGGATTTTTGCACTTAAAAAACGCATATGCACATTTAAAGTGCCATTTATTCACCATATTTGTGCTTTTTGTAGTGCTTCGGGGTTTTCCCGAATTTTTAAAAAACTGCTAGAAATGTGATTATATTTTTAATATATTAAACATCATCGGTCGGATGAATGAACCCGAAGCAATATTCGAAACCGGGTGGCTTCATCGGCACGCAGGAAAGGGCATTTGAAATGGGCTACAGGATCGGGGTCGATATCGGCGGGTCATTTACCGACTTTGCCGTATTGGATGAGGCAAGTTCGGAAGTCTTCACACTGAAGGTGCTGTCGCGGCCGGATGCACCGGGCAGCGAGATCACCAAGGGGCTCGAGACGTTTGCCGAGCGCGATGGCATCCGGGCGGAAGATGTCTGCTATTTCACGCATGGCACGACCGTCGGCATCAATGCCGTCATCCAGCGCAAGGGTGTCCGGCTGGGGCTGCTGACCACGCGTCATTTCGAGGATGTGCTGGAACTGGGCCGGTTGAAGATCCATCCGATCCACAACCTGTATGGCCGCCGCCCCGACCCCCTGATCAGCCGGGATCGCGTGTTCCCGATTGACGAGCGTATCGACAGTGAGGGCCAGGTGCTGTTGCCTGCCCAACTGGAGAGTATGGAACAGGCTCTGGCTGCCTCGCAGGCGAAAGGCTGCGAAGGGCTGGTCATCTCGTTCCTGAATGCCTATCGCAACGGTGCCAACGAACAGGCCGTGAAAGCGTGGGTGCAGCAACAGGCTCCCGGCATGGCGGTGTTCTGCGCCAGCGAGATCTGGCCCATCATCCGTGAATACGAGCGCACCACGACCGCAGTCATCAATGGCTACGTCCAGCCCAAGGTCAGTCATTATCTGACCTCTTTCGAGCAGGCCCTGGCCGCCCAGGGTGTGACGGTGCCACCCCGGATCACCAAGTCCAATGGCGGTGTCATGAGCGCGGCCCAGGCCAAGGCCGAGAGCGTGCAGATGATACTTTCGGGCACGGCCTCGGGTGTCATCGGGGCCGGCTTCGTGGCGCGCAGTTGCGGCTACGGACGAATCCTGAGCCTGGATATCGGCGGCACCAGTGCCGATGTGGCCGTGATCCACGATGGCCAGGCCCAGTATGGTGTCGGCGAGGTCGTGGGTGAGTTTCAGATCCATATTCCGTCCGTGTCGGTGACGTCGGTGGGTCAGGGGGGCGGATCGATTGCCTGGGTGGATGCGCATGGCGTCCTCAAGGTCGGGCCGGACAGTGCGGGTTCCTTGCCAGGGCCCGCCTGCTACAACCGGGGTGGTACGCGGGCAACGGTCACCGACGCCTTCGTGGTCTGCGGGGTGATCGGGCACAGCCAGCTTGGCTACAGCGCCGTGCAGGTGGATCGCGCGCGTTCGCTGGCCGTCGTGGGGGAACTGGCCGCCTTGCTGAAGCAGGATGTACACGAGACAGCCGAAAACATCATCCGCATCGCTACGTCCGAGATGTACGCCGATGTCAGCGCCCTGCTGTCGCGCTTCGGCATCGATCCGCGCGAATACCATTTCCTGGCTTTCGGGGGGGCCGGGCCCATGATGGCCAGCTACCTGGCACGCGAACTCAACCTGCAGGGCGTGGTGGTGCCCCTGGTGCCGGGTGTGCTGAGCGCGCTGGGTGGATTGGTCGCCGATGTCCGCAACGATTTCATCGATACCCTCTACCAGGATGTGTCGCCCGCCATCGCTGCACCGCTGCAGGCGGCGCTGGATGGATTGCGCACGCGTGCCGAGCAGTGGCTGCGGGTGGAGCAGGCCTTTACCGGCGAGAGCACCCTGCAGTGTTCGGCGGATATGCGCTATCGCGGCCAGTCGTACGAGATCGAGACGCCGCTGGAGCCGGCCTGGATCGAGCGTGGCGACGTGGCGCAGATCGCGCAGGCTTTCCATCGTGAACACGCGCGCCTGTTCGGTCATCACGACGCGCAGGCCGTGCCGCAACTGATCAGTCTGCGGCTGGTGATTTCCGGCGCCACGGCCAAGCCTGTGATCAAGCCGATCGGCAAGGCGCTGCAGCCGTTGCAGCCGCGCCAGCAGATCAAGGCCTTCATGGATGGGCAGTGGCGCACGGTGCCGGTGTATGTCCGCGAAGACCTGCGCGAGGGGCATGCGTTTACCGGCCCTGCCATCGTCATGCAGAACGATACGACCACCACGGTGCTGCCAGGCATGGCGGTGTCGGTGGACAGCTTCGGCAACCTGCTGATTGCCTGCGCGCCTGCTGCGGCCTTCGGAGAATGAACATGGCCTTCGACAAGAGAAACATACAGATCCTGGCGAATTACTGCTGCGCAGCCGCCGATGCCATGGCCTATACCCTGATGCGTACGGCGCATTCGGCCTTCGTCAAGGAAACCGAGGACTTTTCCTGCACCATCCTGACCGAGGACGGACTGGCCTTTGCCTCGCCCCGCAGCTTCGGCGCACCCTGGTACAGCGGCATTGATTACGCGCCGGTGGTGGACATGATCGACAGCTACGAACCGGGCGACATCTGCATCACCAACGATTCCTACAGCGGCAATGTGGCCACGCACTCGCCGGACCTGCATATCTGGAAGCCGGTTTTCCATGACGGCAGGATCGTCTGCTTCGTGGTCGGGCATATCCACAATACGGATGTCGGCGGTGCCGTGCCTGCCTCGCTGTCGCGTGCCCTGACCGAGATCGTCCAGGAGGGGGTGCGGATTCCCCCGCTGAAGATCGTCAGGGCCGGTGTGCTGAACCAGGATGTGATCGATATCCTGCTGCTCAATGTCCGGGCACCTGCGCAGAACTGGGGGGATTTCAACGCCCAGATTGCCTCCGTCAATATCGGCGAGCGCAAGATCCACGAGATCATCGACCGCTTCGGCGTCGAGGCCTTCCGGGAAGGCGCACGCGCTATCCTGGACTATGCGCACCAGCAGGCACGCAGCGTCATCCGCGAGATTCCGGACGGTGAGTATTTCTTTGCGGATTATGCCGACGAGGATGGCGACAGCGACCATCCCTGCCGGGTGGCGCTGACGCTGCGCATACAGGGTGATGAACTGGTGCTGGACTACACCGGCAGCGATCCCCAACTGGCGTCATCGCTGAACATGCCCACGGGCGGGCGTGAGCGTCACCCGCTGGCGATGGTGGGCCTGACCTATGTGCTCTATACGCTGCATCCGGGCTTGCTGCTCAATGCCGGCACCCTGCGCGTGGCGCGTGCCATCCTGCCCCGGGGCAGCGTGGTCAATTGCGAGGCACCGGCTGCCGTGGGCATGCGTTCGCTGACCTGCATGCTGACCCAGATCGTGACCTTCGGGGCGTTCTCGCAGGCGTTGCCGGAGAAGATTCCGGCCAGCGCGCCGGGTGGCAACGCCATCATGAACATCAAGACCCATGACAGGCACAACCTGCCCATCATGGCTTCCATCGGCCCGGTGGGTGGTGGGGGCGGCGGCACGCCCTTCAACGATGGTCCGGATGGCATGGGCGGCTCTTCGGCCTTCCTGAAAAACACGCCCATCGAAATCAACGAGGCCGAAGTGCCGATTCATTTCCTGCGCTACGGTATCGAACCGGATACGGGCGGTGCCGGCAAGTACCGGGGTGGCATGGCGACGGTCATGGCATTTCGGGTGTCGGCACCGGGTACGGTGGTGACGGCCCGCAATCGCAACCGCTCCCGTTTTCACAGCTGGGGCGTGCTGGGGGGGCGACATGGGGCATTGTCGCGATTCCAGAAGAATCCCGATACGTCGCGCCATGTCGAACTGGGTAATACCGACGTGGTGGCCTGCGAGCCGGGTGATGTGATCCGGGTGATCGGGCCGGGCGCGGGCGGCTACGGCAATCCGCTGGAACGCGATCCCCAGCGTGTGCTCAGGGATGTGCAGTGCGGATTCGTTTCCTCGGCCCAGGCGCGCTTGCAGTATGGCGTGGTGATCGATGTGCAGGGCGAACTCGACCTGGCTGCGACCGATGCGCTGCGTGCCTCGATGGCAGTGGACGTGCCCGACGGGCATTTCGATTTCGGTGCGGCGCGGACCGCCTATGAACAGGTCTGGACCCGGGCACGCTACGCCCGCCTGACCGATTTTCTGGCTGGCGTGCCCATCCTGTGGCGGCACTACCTCAAGCACCGGATTTTCGATGCCGTGGCAGCCGGCGAGCATGCCGGTGGCGACATGGATATGCAGATGGATGCCGTGCTGGCCGATATCCGGCAGCGTTTTCCGGCCTTGACGCCGGTCGCACAAGACTAGGGACGACAAGAGACTCATGGACATGAACACAATCAGCGATTTCGATCCCGGCGATGTGAGGCTGCCAGGCGGCCATTTCATCGGGGGCAGCCCTGTGGCGGGCGGGCAATGGGATATCGAGGTCAACCGGCCATCCGACGGGCTGCTGCTGGGGGCGGTGCCCGACGGCGATGCCGACCTGGTAGACCGGGCCGTGCAAAATGCCCATCAGGCGCTGCAGGACAGCGGCTGGGATCGCCGGCCGCCACGCGAACGCGCCCGCATCCTGCGCCGCTGGGCTGACCTCATCGACGAGCACAGCCTGACGCTGGGGCGGCTGGAAGCCGTGAGCTCGACCCGACCCATCCATGATTGCATCCTGCACGAAGTTCCGTTTACCGCCGAGGCAATCCGTTTTTTTGCCGAGTGCGCAGACAAGTACAGTGGCGATCTGCTGCCCACGCGCGGCGGCAGTCTGGGTTTGCTGGCACCGGAACCCTATGGCGTAGTGGGGGCGATCACGCCGTGGAATTTTCCGCTGTCGATGGCTTCCTGGAAATGCGGCCCGGCACTGGCGGCCGGCAATGCCGTGGTACTCAAGCCGTCGGAGCTGACGCCTTTCTCGACCCTGTATCTGGCGGAACTGGCCATCCAGGCCGGGCTGCCGGCGGGTGTCCTGAATATCGTCAATGGCTATGGTGCCAGCACGGGGTCTGCACTGGTGCGACACCCCCTGGTGCGCAAGGTGTCGTTCACGGGGTCTACGGCGACCGGGGCGGTGGTGATGTCGGAGGCGGCGCATCATGGCATGAAGCCAGCCACGCTGGAACTGGGCGGCAAGAGCCCGCAACTGGTGTTCGAGGATGCCGGTGATATCCGCGAAGTGGCCAGCCGTATCGCCAAGGGCTTTACCTCCAATGCCGGGCAGGCCTGCGTGGCCGGGACACGCCTTATCGTGCAGCGACGCATTGCGGCTGCGCTGGTCGAGGCGGTGGCCGAGGCGGTGGCCGAACTGCGCCCCGGACTGACCTGGCAGGCTGCCACCCGCTATGCCCCGCTGATCAACGGACGGCAGGCCGACAAGGTGCACGAGGCGGTGCAGGCCAGTATTGCTGCTGGTGCCCGTGTCCTGACCGGGGGCGATTTTTTCGAAGGCACTGGCGGTGGTTTTTTCTATCGGCCCACCATTCTGACGGAGGTCGATGCCAATACACCGGCCGTGCGCGATGAAATCTTCGGCCCGGTGCTGACCGTGCAGGTCTTCGACGATGAGGACGAAGGGATCGCGCTGGCCGGACATCCGGTGTATGGGCTGGCAGCCGGCGTGCATACGCAGGACCTGGGCCGGGCACTGCGCGCGACCCGTGCGCTGGCGGCCGGCACGGTCTGGGTGAACCGGTATGGCCGCACGCATGACTTCATCGTGCCTACGGGTGGCTTCAATGGCTCGGGTGTGGGCAAGGATCTGGGACGGCAGGCCTTCGAGGCGAACCTGCGTCACAAGAGCGTATTGATCGACTTCGATTGAGTTTTCATTTCAGGCAAGCGCAAGGAATCCATCATGGCCATTTTCAAACCCAAGTACGTCACTTTCGATTGCTACGGCACGCTGATTTTTTTCGACATGGCCGGCATTGCCGCCGAGATCTATGCCGACCGCGTCAGCCCCGAAATGATGCCGACCTTCACCCAACACTTTGCGGCGTTTCGCCTGGATGAAGTGCTGGGTGACTGGAAGCCTTACAAGGATGTGGTCGAGAGCGCCATCCGCCGCACCTGCAAGCGCAATGGCATCGAATACCGGGAAGGCGAAGGCGAGCGTATCTACCGGACGGTGCCGACCTGGGGACCGCATGCCGACGTGCCGGCAGGGCTGGCCAAGGTCGCCAAAGAGGTGCCGCTGGTGATCCTGTCGAATGCGATGGACGAGCAGATCCACAGCAATGTCGACAAGCTCGGTGCGCCCTTTCATGCCGTGTTCACGGCGCAGCAGGCGCAGGCCTACAAGCCGCGCATGCGCCCGTTCGAATACATGCTGGATCAATTGGGATGCGGCCCGGAAGACATCCTGCACGTGTCTTCCAGCCTGCGCTACGACCTGATGACGGCCCATGACCTGGGAATCCGCAACAAGGTCTTCGTGGCGCGCGGGCACGAGCCCTCCACACCGTACTACGGATATCAGGAAATCCGCGATATCGGCGGATTGGCCGGTGTGCTGGGACTCTGACCGGTAGCCATCATCATGAAGCTCGAACCGTACTGGCTGAGTACCGCACCCGCCTTCGATGCCGCAGCCGCGTCGGACCTGCCTGCCCAGGCAGAATGCGTGATCGTGGGGGCCGGATTTACCGGGCTGTCTGCGGCCCTGTCGCTGGCGCGTGCCGGTGTGCAGGTGGTGGTGCTCGATGCCGGGACCGTGATCGGCCAGGCTTCCGGGCGCAACGGCGGGCACTGCAATACCGGCGTTGCCCACGATTTTGCCGGGCTGGTCAGGAGCGCCGGGCTGGAACGGGCCTGCACCCTGCAGCGCTTCTATACGGAAGCGGTCGATCATGTCGAGCAACTGGTGCGCGAAGAAAACATTGCCTGCGATTTCGTGCGTCGCGGCAAGCTCAAGCTGGCTTCCAAGGCACGTCATATGCAAGGACTGGAGGCCACCTATGCGGCACTTCGCCGTCATGTGTCGCCCGATGTTCAGCTGTTTGACCGGGCCGGGCTGCGCGATGAAATCGATTCCGAGGCCTTCCACGGCGGATTGTTGATGCCGGGGGGCGCGCAGATGCACATGGGGCGTTTCGGCATGGGGCTGGCCCAGGCGGCGGTTCGCCAGGGAACTTGCGTGCATGAGCAGACGCCGGTGACCGGGCTGGAGCGCCTGGAAGGCACACGTTACCGGGTGCGCACGTCCAGGGGCACGATCGAGGCTGGGCGCGTGCTGCTGGCGACGGGCTGCTCCAATGTCGGCCCTTTTGCCTGGCTGCAACGGCGCATCGTGCCGGTGGGCAGCTTCATCGTCGTGACCGAGCCGCTGGCCCCTGCCGTGATCGACAGCTTACTGCCGCAGCGGCGCACGTACGTGACGACGCTGAACATCGGCAACTACTTCCGCACCACGGAAGATGGGCGTCTGGTCTTTGGCGGGCGTGCCCGATTTGCACTCAGCAATCCGCTGTCCGACCGCAAGAGCGGCCACATTCTGGAGGCCGGTCTGCAGCGGGTGTTTCCCCAGCTTGCCGGGACGCGGATCGAATACTGCTGGGGCGGCCTGGTCGATATGACGGTGGACCGATTCCCGCGTGCCGGACAGCACGAGGGACTGTATTTCTCGACCGGCTACAGCGGGCATGGCACCCAGATGTCGGTGCGCATGGGGCAGGTCATGGCCGAGCAGATGCTGGGCCGGCCGGCCTTGCATCCCTGGCAAGGCGCGGATCAATGGCCCGCGGTGCCGGGCTATAGCGGCACGCCCTGGTTCCTGCCGATGGCGGGACTGTATTACCGGATGAAGGACCTGTTTTTCTGAAGTCGAAGTCGTCAACGCAACACAAAAGGAAGCATCATGGGGAATGACACTGATAAGCACGGCAAATCTGGCTGGTCCCGTCGCGACATTCTGCGATTGTCCATGGCGACGGGGCTGTCCATGTCGGCAGCTGGGCTGCTGCTCTATGGCGGACCGGCCCTGGCCGAAGCCCCCAGGCGTGGCGGCAGGTTGCGCGTGGCGGCATCCAACTCGTCGGTCGCCGATACGCTGGACCCGGCCAAGGGCACCAACTCCGGCGACTACATGCGCCAGTTCATGTTCTACAGCGGGCTGACCGAACTCGATGACCAGATGCATGCCCAGCCGGCGCTGGCGGAGTCGTTCGAGTCGCCGGATGGCCGTGTCTGGCACCTCAAGCTGCGCCAGGGTGTGGTGTTCCACGATGGCAAGCCTTTCACGGCCGACGACGTGGTCTATTCTCTGTTGCGGCACAAGGATCCTGCCACGGCGTCCAAGGCCAAGTCACTGGCCGATCAGTTCGAGACGGTGGTGGCGGAAGGCCCGCACGATGTCCGCATCGAACTGGTGTCGCCCAACGTCGATCTGCCGGCCCTGCTCGGCACCTCGCATTTCCTGATCATTGCCGATGGCACGACCGATTTTGCGCTGGCCAACGGCACGGGCCCCTATCGCAGCAAGTCGTTCACGCCGGGCGGCAGCGTGGTGGGTGTGCGCAACGAGAATTTCTGGAAAAACGGCAAGCCGTACCTGGACGAAATCGAACTGATCGGCCTGACCGACCAGGCTGCGCGCGTCAATGGACTGCTGGCCGGCGATCTGCATATGGTGACGACGGTCGGCCCGCGCGACATCGAGCGCCTGCGCGCCGGTGGGCGTCACGAGGTGCTGGAAACCCGTTCCGGCCTGTATACCAACCTGATCCTGCGCCAGGATGCCGATGTGGTGCGCGATCCGGATTTCGTCATGGCCATGAAATACCTGCAGAACCGCGAGCGGGTGCGCGATGCCATCCTGCGCGGCTACGGCACGCTGGCCAACGACCATCCGGTGCCCGACTGGCATCCCTACTACATGAAAGACCTGCCCCAGCGGGCCTACGATCCCGACCGTGCGCGCTTTCACGTCGAGCGCGGCAAGCTGCAGGGCAAGGGCGGGGACCTGGTCTGCACGCCCAATGTCGAAGGGTCGGTCGACGGTGCCCAGTTGCTGCAGCAGAGTGCACGCACGGTCGGGCTGCAATTGAATGTGCGGCGGGTGCCCTATGACGGCTACTGGAGCAATCACTGGATGAAGCACCCGATGTCCTACGGGTCGATCAATCCACGGCCGACGCTGGATGCGCTCTTCTCGCAGTTCTACAAATCGGATTCGCCCTGGAACGAATCGGGCTGGCAGAACACCCAGTTCGACGAGTTGCTGGTTCAGGCCCGGGCCGAGCTGGACGAGGGCAAGCGCAAGCAGATGTATGGCGACATGCAGGTCCTGATCAGTGAGCAGTGCAGTGTGCTGATCCCGGTTTTCATCAGCTTTCTTGATGCCTACGACAAGCGCGTCAAGGGCCTGACGCCGAACCCGGCCGGCATGCTGATGGGATACCGCTTTGCCGAGGATGTCTGGCTTGATGCCTGAAGCCGGAAAGGAGCCGTGAATGTTCAATTGGACCATTGCCAGCCTGATTGTCAGGCGTCTGGGGGCCGGGCTGTTGACCCTGTTCCTGGTGGCCGCGCTGATCTTCGGCATCACCAGCCTGCTGCCGGGCGACGCGGCGCAACTGGCCCTGGGGCAGCAGGCCACGCCTGAGACCGTGGCCGCGCTGCGCCAGCAATTGGGGCTGGACCAGCCGGTCTGGCTGCGTTTCTGGCAATGGCTGGCGGGCATCCTGCAGGGCGATCTGGGTACATCGTATGCCAGCGGTTTTCCGGTGGCCGAACTGATTGCCTCGCGGATTCCCAACTCGCTGATGCTGGCGGGGGTGACGGTGCTGGTGTCCGTGCCGATCGCGCTGGTGCTGGGCATCGTCTCGGCAATGAGCAATGGTTCGCGGCTCGACCGGGTGCTGGGCATCCTGACCATGTCGGTGGTGGCGGTGCCGGAATTCCTGGTGGCGACGCTGGCCGTGCTGGTGTTCGCCGTTAAGCTGCAGTGGCTGCCGGCACTGTCGTTCGGCGGCAACGTCGACAGCCTGGGCGCGTTTTTGCGCAGCTATGCCATGCCGGTGCTGACCCTGTGCTGCGTGGTGGTGGCGCAGATGGCGCGCATGACGCGGGCGGCCATCATCAACCAGCTCGATGCGCCCTATGTGGAAATGGCGCTGCTCAAGGGTGGGCGGCCGTTGCGGGTGGTGCTGTCGCACGCCCTGCCCAATGCGGTCGGCCCGATTGCCAATGTGATGGCGCTGAGCACGTCCTACCTGCTGGGCGGCGTCATCATCATCGAGACCATTTTCAATTATCCGGGATTGGCGCTGCAACTGGTGGATGCGGTGAGCAACCGGGATTTGCCGATGGTGCAGGCCGGGGTGCTGTTCTTCAGTGCGTGCTACCTGTTTCTGCTGCTGCTGGCGGACATCTGCACCATTGTCTTCAACCCGAGGCTGCGCAAATCATGATCAAGAAAATACTGAACCTGCCGTCGGGGCTGTGGCGATTCTGTGTGTCGCTGCCTTTGGCCGGCAAAATCGGGCTGGTGATTTCGCTGTTCTGGCTGTCGATGATGGTGCTGGGTCCCTATCTTGCGCCGTACGGCATGGAGGATCTGGCCGACAACGATATTTTCGGCTCCCTGAGCAGCCAGTTCTGGCTGGGCACCGATTACCTGGGCCGGGATATGCTGAGCCGGATCCTGTATGGAGCCCAACTGACCATCGGGCTGGCCTTGACGGCAGCCATATGCGCCAGCGTGGGTGGCACGCTGCTGGCGCTGCTGGCGGTGGTAGCTGGCGGCACGGTCGATGAGATCATCAGCCGGATCAACGACGTGTTGCTGGTGACGCCGAGCAAGATTTTCGCGTTGCTGATCGTGGCGGTGTTTGGTTCCTCCCTGCCCTTGCTGATCATCACGGCAGCGATCACCTACATGCCGGGTTCCTACCGGATTGCGCGCTCGATGGCAGTGAGCCTCAATGCCATGGAATACGTCATCGTGGCGCGGCTGCGCGGCGAGGGCAATTTCTACATTGCCTTCCGGGAACTGCTGCCCAACATGATCCATCCCATGTTGGCGGATTTCGGCTTGCGCTTTGTCTATATCGTGCTGACCCTGAGCGGCCTGAGTTTCCTGGGCCTGGGTGTACAGCCTCCCTATGCCGACTGGGGTGCGTTGGTGCGCGAGAACATGTCGGGGCTGTTCGAGGGCGCGCCGGCGGTGATCGTGCCTGCCGTGGCCATCGCTACGCTGACGATCGGCGTCAATCTGTTGATCGACAGCCTGTCGCTGCGCAAGCGCGTGGCCGCAAAAGGAGTACAGGCATGAGCGCATCACATGAACCCCTGGTCGTGGTCGAAGGCCTGCAGGTCGTGGCCCGTCGCGATGGCGGCCCCGAAACCACCATCGTCAACAACGTGGGTTTTTCGGTCGGGCGCGGCGAGGTGCTGGCCCTGATCGGTGAATCCGGCTCCGGCAAGACAACGATTGCACTGTCCCTGCTCGGCTATGCCCGCCGTGGCTGCCGCATCGCGGGGGGATGCGTGCGGGTCGATGGCACAGATGTGCTGGCGCTGGATGACCGGGCGCTGCGAACCCTGCGTGGGCGCAAGGTCGCCTATGTGGCGCAGAGCGCGGCTGCATCTTTCAACCCGTCGCGCACTATCATGAACCAGGTGATCGAAGGCGCGCAGATTCACGGTCTGATGACGCCGCAGCAGGCGCGGATCAAGGCCGTCGAATTGTTCCGGGCACTGGCGCTGCCTGCCCCGGAGACGATTGGCGAGCGTTATCCGCACCAGGTATCGGGCGGGCAGTTGCAGCGTCTGATGGCGGCCATGGCACTGATCAACGATCCGGATGTGGTGGTGTTCGACGAACCGACCACCGCCCTGGATGTGACCACGCAGATCGACGTGCTGCGTGCCTTCAAGGAAGCCATCCGCGAGCGCCATACCAGTGCCGTGTATGTGTCGCACGACTTGGCCGTGGTGGCCCAGATGGCGGATCGGGTGGTGGTGCTCAACGGCGGGGAAATCCAGGAATATGGCGAGATCGGCCAGATCCTGACCGATCCGCAGCATCCGTATACTCGCAGCTTGCTGGCTGCCGCCCGCCCCGAAACCGTGGTCGAGACCGTCGAGCAGGCACCGGCTGCCCCGCCTTCGGAAAGCGCAGGCATCCGCCCGCTGCTGGAGGTGTCGGGCCTGTCGGCAGGATACGGCAAGCCGGATCGCCAGGGGGTACCGCCCATCAAGGTCCTGACGGATATCGATCTGCGCGTGGCGCGTGGCACGACCCTGGGCATCATTGGTGAGTCCGGCTCCGGCAAGTCGTCGCTGGCCTGGACGATCGCGGGACTGGTAGCACCCTACCAGGGACAGATACGCTTCGATGGCCGGCCACTGGCCCCGCGCTTCATGCAGCGCGACCAGGATGAGCGCCGCCGCATTCAACTGGTTTTCCAGAATGCGGATACCGTGCTCAACCCCAAGCGCACGATCGAGGAAATCCTGATGCGCCCGCTGCAGGTCTTCAATTGCTGCCCGCCTGACAAGGTACGCCAGCGGGTCATCCAGTTGCTGGACATGGTGCGCCTGCCGGCGGCCATTGCGCAGCGCCTGCCCTCGGAACTGTCGGGCGGGCAGAAGCAGCGCATCAATCTGGCCCGGGCATTGGCTGCCGAACCCGACCTGATTCTGTGCGACGAAGTGACCTCGGCGCTGGATACGGTGGTGGGGGCGGCCATTCTGGAGTTGCTGGCGGAATTGCGCCGGGAACTGGGCCTTGCCTACATCTTCATCAGCCACGACATCTCGGTGGTGCGCGCCATCTGTGACGAGGTGATGGTGCTGTACCGGGGCAAGCAGGTCGATCATTGCGCGCGCGGTGAGCTGACCGTACCACCCCGGCATCCCTACACCGACCTGCTGGTCAACTCGGTGCCGGAACTGCGCCAGGGATGGCTGGAAGAAGCCACGGCGCGCATCAGTGCCGACAGGTCACGCCAGCAACTGCTGGCGGAACGACAATAATGGCCGAGACATTGGAGAATCCAGACATGCTGCAACAACAGGAATCTGCATGGCGGTTCCAGCCCCTGCGTGAGCAGGATCTGCCCAGGGCGCATGCCCTTTCGGTCGCCGCTCGCTGGCCGCATCGCCTCGAAGACTGGGCCTTCTGCCTGGCATTGGGTGAAGGGCTGGCGGTCTGGGAACAGAATGCGCTGGTGGGTGTGGCCATGCGCTGGCGCTATGCGCATGGCATGACGATCGGCCTGATTATCGTGGCTGATACCCATCGCGGGCGCGGCATGGCCAGCCAGATGGTGGAGAAGCTGCTGGCCGATTGCGCCAGCGAGCCGGTCTTGCTGCATGCCACCCCGGCAGGCGCAGGCGTGTATGCCCGACAGGGCTTTGTGCCGGCAGGCCAGGTGCTGCAGATGCAGGGCGAGCCTGCGCCGGTCACGCCTGTGGTCGTGGCCGGACAGATTGCCGAGCTGGCAGACGCATCGGCCTTGCGCGAGGCGATTGCGCTGGATGATGGTGCAACCGGCATGGGGCGGGCAGCGTTGCTGCAGGCCCTGGCCAGCGCCGGGCGCATGGTGGGCCTGTACCGCGATGGGCACTTGCAGGCCTATGCGGTGGTGCGTCTGTTTGGCCGTGGGCAGGTAATCGGCCCGGTGATCGCACCCGATGGCGACAGCGCGCTGGCCCTGATCGATACCCTGCTGGCCGAGGCCGGTTCCGGACTGGTGCGCATCGATATCCCCGAGTCCTCGGGCCTGCAGACGGCACTGCTGGCGCGTGGGTTGCAGCAGGTCGATACCGTGGCTGTCATGGCAAAAGGCGCATGGCCGATTCCCGCAGGGGGCGCGTCGAGATTTGCATTGGCGTCGCAGGCACTGGCCTGACGAGGCAGGCCCTGGCGGGCCTTCAAAACTTTCCAAGGAAACCAAGAGCATGTTGCAGAATATCGAAGCGGTGCCGGACAGCGGCGAGTTTCCGCAGGCCGTCGATGTCGTGGTTATCGGTGCGGGTATTGTGGGAACGGCGGCGGCCTATGAACTGGCCCGCAAGGGTGTGCGGGTGGCCCTGTTCGAGAAAGGCCTGGTCGGTGCCGAACAGTCCAGCCGCAACTGGGGCTGGTGCCGCCAGCAGAACCGCGACCATCGCGAACTGCCGCTGGCAATGTACAGCCTGCGCCGTTGGGGCGAACTGGGTGCTGAGACGGGTGAAGAGCTGGGCTTTCGGCGTTCGGGCATTGTCTATGCGACTACCCGCCAGAGCGAGATCGATACCTGGCAGGCGTGGGGTGCCAAGGCGCGGGATTTTGGCTTCAACAGTGAAATCCTGACCCCTTCCCGCGCCCGTGAACTGACCCCGGGCAGCACCACCCAATGGCTGGGCGGTGTCTGGTCGCATGACGATGGCCATGCCGATCCTTTTCGAGCCAGCCCGGCACTGGCCCGCGCTGCGCAGAAACTGGGCGCACTGGTCCACCAGAATTGCGCTGTGCGCGGCCTGGATATCGAGGCGGGTCGCATCAGCGGTGTCTGGACCGAGCGCGGTCTGGTGCGTGCTTCGACCGTGGTGTGCGCGGGTGGCACTTGGGCCTCGCTGTTCTGCCGGCGACATGGCCTGACCCTGCCGCTGGCGCACGTCAACGGCACCGCCATGCTGACCTCGGATGCCGCGCCCGGCGTGATTCCCACGCCGCTGTACACCCCGACCTTCGCCCTGCGCCCGACCATCGATGGTGCCTATGCGCTGTCCGTCTCCGGTCGTGGCCGGCTGGAAATCACGCCGCAACTGTTCCGCCATGCGCGGCAGTTCTGGCCGGGTTTTCGCAATCGGCTGCCCAACCTCAAGATCAGGATCGGCAAGTCATTTTTCCGGGGGCCGGAGGCCAACGCGCATTGGCAGATGGATGGCGAGTCGCCATTCGAGCGGCAACGCATTCTGGACCCTGCGCCCGATCATGCGATGGTCGATGAAGCCCTGCGGGCCATCAAGAAAGAGTACCCGGCCATGGCCGCGCTGCAGGTGGTGCGTGCCTGGGGCGGGCTGATCGACAGCACGCCGGACCTGATCCCGGTGATCTCGCCGGCCGGGCCGCAAGGGCTGCTGGTCGCGGCCGGATTCAGCGCGCATGGCTTCGGGATCGGGCCGGGGGCGGGTCGGCTGGTGGCGGATCTGGTGTGCGGGGATACGCCGATCGTGGATCCGGCACCGTTCAGGCATGCGCGGCTGGTGGATGGGACGGAACTGGGGAAGCCGGGGATGATTTGAGGGGGCTATTGGCTGATGTACGGAGTGACAATTTTGTCCAATTTTCAATGATCCAGCCATCCGGTAGATTGCCGCGTCACGTCAATGGCAAGCGCATTGTCATGGATATTCTGGTGCGCGATGCCACCGAGGCCCTGTTCATCATCGAAATGCAGGTCCGTCGCGAGGAACCCTGGCCTGAGCGCAATGTGTATTACCTCGCCCGTGGTCTGTCGGAGCAATTGCAGGCGGGCCAGAACTACGACGGTCTGCGACCTGTCATTGGCATCAGCCTGCTGGCGCATGATCTATTCCCGGAACACCCACAACAAGCGCTCTGGCGGTTGGCCCTGCGTGACGAGCAGACTCCCGCCGTCTGCTTCAAGGAAGCCTTGCAACTGCATATAATGGAACTGCCCAAGGCTGAACGGCTCGGCGGTCTGCCGCCCGAACTACACGCCTGGATCGCCTGCCTGCTGCACAACCTGGACGAGGCCGCCATGAAGCAGATCACCCATCCCCCTGTGCAAGAAACATTACAACACCTGCAAACCCTGTCCGCTGACGAAAAACTGCGCTGGGCCGCGTTGCAGCGTGATATTGCCATGCTTGATGAGCGCACGGCTCTCAATCGTGCTACTCGCAAAGGGGTCGAGCAAGGGTTGGCGCAGGGGCTGCAAAAGGGGCGGGAAGAGGGCCTGCAGAAAGGTATTCAACAAGGCATACAGCAGGGGCAAGAGCAAGGTCGTCAGGCAGCACTGCAGACCATGCTCAATCAACTCTTGCTGCGCAAATTCAGCCACATTCCAGCCCCGATACAGGCGCGTATCGCCACTGCCGACCTGCTCACCTTGCAGCAATGGACGATGCAGGTACTCGATGCCGAACGGATTGAGGATATGTTCGAGTCGCCTCTCTGAGCTGTCTGTAAAGCGTCCGCCCAATATAGTCTTGAATTAGATCTGTATTTGACGCAATCGCTGATTGACCTCACCGAGGTCGAAAGCGGCGGGATCGAAGCGCTTGCCGTGCCAGAGCAGCATGTCATCGTATTCAGGGTGAGTCCTGTCGGAGAGTACTCGCACGAAGTGCTCGTAGCCCGGCAGACCGCCGACATCTTCGGGCGGGCAGGCATTTGCGCCGTCCAGACATATGGGTGAAGTCAGTGGATCGTTAAAGAACGCCACTTCCATGATGCGCAGGTCGTGCTCCCAGTCGTCACCGAAGTCGTAGAGGTAGGCAAGATCTTGGGTATCACCCAGGGCTTTGTCCAGACGCACCCGCTTTTCGCTTTGAAGGTTGGAATCAGGATAGTCGGGATCCGGTTCCCCATAGCGCATACCGTTGATCTGGAACTCATGCAGGTGTCCCCCCTGCCAGCCCATCGCTCGCAGAATCGTCACGTGCAGCTTGGGCAGCGTGATGCGACTAGGCACGACGATGGTGCGATGGATGATAGGTGTGATGTATCGCAGTTCGATGCGCAGCACCAGCGCTGTGTCTTGCAGGGGAACGACCTTTGCACGGCTTACGTCGCCTGTTCTTTGCAGGGTAAATCCAGATGTCATGGAATAAATCCTGGATGCAGTTGATCGGGTAATCGGCGATACGGGTCAGCATCAGGATCGTAGCGTGGCAATTGCAGTCTTGAGCATCGGTGGACTCACCGTGCCGACCCTATCGTGATCCCCATTGCTCATAATCCCAGATATTTTAGCTATGGATGTTCTCGGTCGATGATGGCGATGCAATATATATTTTACGAGCCAAACAGGGATCTTTGCAGTGGTTCATTAAGCGTGTTATGAACTTAATCTTTGCAGCATGTTGTTCAGCATGAGTATGGCGAACACGACGAAGTGCGGGTCGGTAAGGGTTTCTGGCAGCCGCTCATAATCTCGGGCCAGTCGCTGGAAGCGGTTCAGCCGCCGAAACTGCGCTCAACCACCCAGCGGCGGGGCAGCAGGACGAATCCTTTCTTTGCCTCGGGTAGCTTCACGATATGAAGATCAATGCCTTGTGTCTGCGTGGCCTGTGCCGGATATTGTCCCGTGTAGCCTTGATCGGCAAGCGCGACGCTGACTGCCTCGCCGGTCACTGCCTGAACTGCTGGGCCTGTTCGCCCACCTGGGCACGTTCTTGCTCATTGGCTGGCGTCACGTGCACTACCAACAAATGTCCCTGCGTGTCGACGGCTATGTGAACCTTGCTTCCCTTCTTGCGTTTGTAGCCGTCATAACCTGCGCGCGGGCCGCTCTCACAGATCGATTGCAGCGTGCGGCCATCAGAAATAACCACGCTGGGCTACCCTTGGCGCTGCTGTGTCACACGCGATACAGATGCGCAAGCATACACCATCGCCTCGAAGCAACCGGCCTGCAACCAGTGCTGCGTCTGTTGATAGACTGCCTCCCGGGACGGAAAATCATTTGGTAGCCGCGCCACGGTGCTCCTGCTCGGGCCATCAACGCAAGACATTGAACATCGCCCTAAGCTCGTACCCGTGCTGCGGGGTTTTTTCGTCCATCAGCGTTAAATACGGCGCGGTGAACGCCCATTCTTCATCACTAGCATCAGTCGGATACGGTCGGCGGCTCGGTATTACACTACGATAACTGCTTTCCCGAAAAGTTCATAACACGCTCTAGTTCAGCAATCACCGAATGGGCGCACCGGTGGGATATCAAATTTGAGTATATCCAACCAGGCAATTTACAACAGAATGCCTATATTGAGCGGTTCAACCGGACGGTGCGCTACGATTGGCTGTCTCAATATCACTGGGAAAATCTGGATCAGGTCCTGCGTACAGCGGCAGAATGGATGTGGTCTTACAATCATGAACGCCCAAACATGGCACTGGGAGGATATACCCCTAAACAGCGGCTGGCCATGGCCGTATAGCGTTCCTACTTCTGGCAATCGCTAAATAGGGGGGACTACTCACTGATACTTGACCACGACAAGTCTCACGGTAGTAAGTTGTCTTGACCGCCAAGTGCTCGTTGATCGTGCCAAGGCATGAAGTGGCTGCTATCCTTCTTCTGTTTTTAAGTAGTTGAAGATGTGTCTTAAGACTGACATCTATCCAGTAGAAGAAAGAAGCTTTGTCGATAGGTGTTTGTCTAAAATCTATTAATTTTTTAGATTGATTTGAATTTAACTATGGAACCGATTTCTAATCACATCGACCGGGGTATAAGTAGTCATGGAATTTAAAAAAATCGAGATATTTGGATCTTCAATTGAAATTCCGTCCGCAAAGATTAATGCAAATTTAATTCGCAAGGATTTCAATGTATTGGCAATAAATGAATCCGACCTGATATTGTCAAACTTCTATGGAAGATTCTCAAATCTCGATGATCTCTATGAGCAGTCTGATGGTCTGGCACATGAGGTTTTAAGTAAAGCCATTGATCAGGCTATGAAAATACTAGCCAGCCATGAGATTTACGAAGTCACAGAAGAGCAGCTTTACTCTCGCTTTGCTGGGGCCTATGTAACTTGGGATGAAGATTTTGAACCTATTGCAGCCCAATATGAAACAATAGCTGAGAATACTGCTGAATTAGATGCTCACAGAACAGCACGTCGCCAAAATAGAGCTAAATGGGTTGGGTTTAATCAACAGGCTGTTTATCAAGCAGATGCTAAGAATTTGATCTCCAACGTCGGTCATGGGGTTTTTAACCTTATGGCGAAAGGTGTAACGGCCATCGGGAATAGCATTAAAAAAGATGAGATTTTCAAAAATAGAGAAACGGTCTCCATAGTTAGTGATGGAGTAAAAAATATTATTAATGCCGTTTTTTTAGGGACGGTGGATGCTATCAATTCCTTCAATCCGGGAGTCATATACTCTTACTCCAGTGATGAAATATCAAAAGCTGCAGCACTTGTTGAGAGCATAGAAAAAGGGCGTATTCCAGAAGAAAAAATTCTTCTCAATTTTCTGAAAGCTATCGAATACTATCCGTACAGCCAAAAAATATACACATTGATTTTTCAGAATTTCGGTGGGGATAACGGGAAATTAAATGCTATCATCTCCTACTTTGGGATGAGAAATCTTGATAGCGAAAGAAAGATGCTCTTTGATAAAAGAATCAAAGAAGCAAACATCTACACCATCGCTGATTTTCAGCATAACATAGAAATTTTGCGTGGCTACGCGAGTAGAATTGAATATCCTGAAGCTGAATTCGAGTTGGAGAAAATGCTGGAAGAGCTGAAGGAAAAAGACTTTACTAGCGAAGTAGCGAAATATTCACTGAAAACACTCGTTGAGTGCGATCATAATCTTCCTATATTGGAAAAATATTCTAAAAGCATAAATTACGATAAATTTTCTAGTTGGGCATCCAGCGTGCGTGGATCGCTTGAAGTAAAACAGAAGCAAGAAGAGATTAAGCAACAGCAGCAACAGCAAAAAGAAGAAGAGTTCGCTAAAAAATCCAAATTTATGCAATTCATGACGAGCGATGATCCGTCAACGAAGAAAAAGAGAGGGTTTATAACCCTAATCTTATTGTTCCTTATTTATCTTTTGTATAAATGGAATCCATAAGCATTGAGACCAGAAAAGAAAAATCTGTCATTTGACTGGCTTTTTGTTTCTTAAAATTAATCGTCCGGTGAGGTCACCTTGCGCCGTTGCTTAGGGCATAAGAGGATACTGCTCCATTAAAAAAGGTGGAGCAGTATGCACTCTGCGGGACAGATTTTGGCAGGTCCGAGACGTCGTCGGCGATATACGGCGGAATACAAAAGAGACTTGGTAATACAGTGCCTGCAGCCGCATGTGTCGATTGCCTCGATAGCGTTAGCCAGCGGATTGAATGCCAATCTGCTGCGCCGTTGGTCGAGGAATACAAAGAGAGCGGAGCGAGTGTTCCGGTTCAGTCATTGTCGATGATAAGTTCGCAGACAACCAGACAGGCAGCCTTTATTGAACTGTGCCGTCACTGCCTGTGGATGAGGGCCGTCAGCCTGTTATCGCAGAATCAACGCGGATCACAGTAGAGTTACCATCAAGCCAAGGCCCGGTGCGCCTGCACTGGGCGGCAAAACACGCCGACCGCCTGGCGGTATGCCTGAAGGTCTTGCTGCCATGATCCGTATCGACCATATCTGGCTGGGCGTGGAGCCAGTGGACATGCGCAGCGGCATGTATCGTCTGCTGATGCAGGTGGTTGCAGTGTTTGGCCAAGCACACCTCCGCCACGCTTACCTGTTCGCCAACCGCCGCGCTCACGCATGAATGCTGAAATGCTGGCGCAGCCTGTACTGCATGCTGACGAAGCGCTGGTGCAAGTACTACAACCCGGCAGCAAGAAAACGTACCGTGGCTATCTTTGGGCCTATGCGCCAGGGGTGTTCCAGGATCTTAAGGCTGTGGTGTATGACTTTACGGAAGGCGGATCCGGTAGCCATGCCAGAGCCTTCTTGGCGGACTGGCAAGGCAGCCTGATCTGCGATGACTACGCAGGCTACAAAGCGAGCTTCGGGCAAGGCGTGACGGAAATGTGTCAACGTCGGTTGAAAATTGACCCACCCCGGCGTCTAAAAAACTAATTTCTGATCTTGATATTTCATGCTTTGCGCTTGTCCTTGAGCCGGTAGCTTTCGCCGGCGATCTGCACGATATGAGCGTGGTGCAGCAGGCGGTCGAGCAAGGCGGCGGTCAGCGTCTGGTCCTCTGCGAAGCAGGAGGACCATTGGCGAAGGTGGATTAGCCCCCTGAATCACCGGACACAGTCCCCCCTTAAAATAGCAGGTAGGCATACGACTGTGTTTATGACCAACAGCAAACAGGAAGTGATGGAATTACTGACCCAGCCGGAGCGTCGGCGACGCTGGTCGGTGGAGCAGAAACTGGCGATGGTGCGCGAGAGCAACGAGCCTGGCCAGACGGTTTCGATGGTGGCGCGACGCCATGGCGTGAACCCGAACCAACTGTTTCACTGGCGCAAACTGTACCAGGACGGGGGCCTGTCGGCGGTAGGAGCCGGCGAGCAGGTGGTCGCGGCCTCTGAGCTGGCCGACGCACTCAAGTAGATCCGGGAACTGCAACGGATGCTGGGCAAGAAGACTATGGAGAACGAGATTTTGCGCGAAGCGGTGGAGTACGGCCGCTCAAAAAAATGGATTGCGCGCTCGCCCTCGTTGCCAGGGGAAGACCAGTGAAGCGGGTCAGTGAAGTCCTCGGCGTTGCGCGCTCGAACATGGCAGTCAAGCTGGCTCGGTCAGTGGATTGGCGTGATGGCCGCACGGCCCGCCTGGCGCAGGATGCGGAGTTGGTCGAAGCGATCCAGAAGCACATTGGACAATTGCCCAGCTATGGCTACCGACGAGTCTGGGCGCTGGTGCGTCGTGACCGGGAACGGCGACAGGAGTTGCCCATCAACGCCAAGCGAGTTTACCGGGTGATGCGCGACCACGATCTGTTGCTGGAGCGCCGCAGGCGTCCTCAAATGCCCGCACGGCACCACGACGGGCAGGTCGCCGTCCTGCGCAGCAACCAGCGTTGGTGCGCTCCGACGGGTTCGAATTCCGCTGCGACGATGGCAACCCCTTACGAGTGATCTTCGCTCTGGACTGCTGCGACCGCGAGGCCATGAGCTGGTCAGCGACCACGGCAGGATACAGTGGCGATGAAGTGCGCGATGTGATGCTGGCGGCGCTGGAGCAGCGGTTTGGTGACGCTGACCAGGTGGCACAGCAGATCGAGTGGCTGAACGATAATGGGTTGGGCTACATTGCGAAAAAGACGCGGGAGTTTGCCAGGCGCATCGGTCTGAAGCCACTGACCACACCCGTGCGTAGCCCCCAGAACAATGGCATGGCTGAGAGCTTCGTCAAGACGATCAAGCGTGACTACGTCGCCTTCATGCCAAAGCCCGATGTGCCTACCGCCTTGCAGAATCTGGCGATCGCCTTCGAGCATTACAACGAGCAGCATCCCCACAGTGCACTGAAATACAGATCCCCCAGGGAGTTCAGGCGTCACCAGGATTTATCAACCCAAGGGTGATCCCGTGTCCGGTTATACGGGGGCAAATCCAGAAGGGCAGATTACTGGTGACGATGATGCTGGTGTGCTCGTAGCGCTGGGCCACCACGTTGAAGAACAAGTTTGCCTCTTCACGCCCGAAGGGCAGATAGCCAATCTCAT
>NZ_JBEFDG010000076.1:0-15773 GCF_040137905.1 Corticimicrobacter sp. | reverse complement strand
TCCGGCGCATGCGGCCTTCGGTGGCTACAAGCATTCCGGCATTGGCCGCGAGACCCACAAGGTGGCCCTGTCGAACTACCAGCAGACCAAGTGCCTGTTGGTCAGCTACAGCCCCAACGCCCTGGGCTTTTTCTGAACACCCAATTATTCAAAACCCAATCCGGCAGGCCGGTCCGACAGACAGTCAACCACACGGCCTGCCACCCAATCCGACACTTACACAGGAACGGAACAACATGAGCTCGACTTTCTTCATTCCCGCCGTCAACATCATGGGCGCAGGCAGCCTCCAGGAAGCCGTACTGAGCATTCGCTCGCATGGTTTCAAGCATGCACTGATCGTGACCGATGCCGTACTGAACAAGATCGGCGTTGCCGAACAGGTCAAGAGTCTGCTGGCCGACCAGGGCATTTCGGCCACGGTGTTCGACGGCGCACAACCCAACCCGACCGTGACCAATGTGGAAGACGGTCTCCGGTTGCTGCGTGACAACGCCTGCGACTTCGTGATCTCGCTGGGCGGTGGTTCACCCCACGACTGTGCCAAAGGCATCGCCCTGGTGGCAGCCAACGGCGGCCACATTTCCGACTACGAAGGGATCGACCGCTCGGCCAAGCCGCAACTGCCGCTGGTATCCATCAACACGACCGCCGGCACAGCCAGCGAAATGACGCGCTTTTGCATCATTACCGACGAGGCACGTCATATCAAGATGGCTATCGTGGACCGCAATGTCACGCCGCTGCTGTCGGTCAATGACCCCGGCATGATGGTCGGCATGCCCAAGGGGCTGACCGCCGCCACCGGCATGGATGCCCTCACGCATGCCATCGAGGCCTATGTCTCGACCGCAGCCACGCCGATTACCGATGCCTGCGCAGTCAAGGCCGTCACGCTGATCGCACGCAACCTGCGCGCCGCCGTCAATAACGGCAATGACCTCGTGGCACGGGAAAACATGGCTTACGCCCAGTTCCTGGCAGGGATGGCCTTCAACAACGCCTCGCTGGGCTACGTTCATGCCATGGCGCACCAACTGGGCGGCTTCTACAACCTGCCTCACGGTGTCTGCAATGCCGTGCTGCTGCCGCACGTCGAGGAGTACAACCTGACCACCGCAGCCGGACGCCTGCGCGATATCGCCCAGCACATGGACGAAGACGTGCTCGGGCTGGGAGATGAAGCCGGTGCCCGTGTCTGCATCGCAGCCATCCGCCGCCTGGCCGCCGATGTCGGCATCCCGCCCAGCCTGACCGACCTGGGCGTCAAGGAAGCGGATATCCCCACGCTGGCCCAGAACGCACTCAAGGATGCCTGCGCCCTGACCAACCCTCGTCAAGCCCAGACCCAGGCAGAAGTCGAGCAGATCTTCCGCGCAGCCATGAAGCCTGTGATCGCCTGAGTACACGTTCATGCCCTGCCGCACCCCACCGTGTTGCGGCAGGGCCCAGGCCCTCAGCCTCCTCACATCGAGACTCTAGGACTTTCATCATGGAATGGAAAAACACCTCCAACCAATTCGGCGCAATGACACGCCTGTTCCACTGGAGCATGGCGACCGCCTTCATCGTGTGCTGCCTGCTCGCCTACTACATCATCTGGTTCATCCTGCCTTATGGCGGCAAGAAGGACCCCATGTTCATGCCGCTGATCAACCTGCACTGGGTGCTGGGCATTTTCGTCGGTGTACTGGTTCTCCCGCGCCTGATCTGGCGCATCCGCAATCCCCAGCCGCCCGGCATCCACATCACGCACCTGCGCCTTGAACACTGGATGGTCCATGCCGCGCACTGGGCGCTGTATGCCCTGATGATCATCATGCCGATCACGGGCTATATCGGCACGGGCAGGGATACGGATTTCTACCTGTTCACGGTGCCCAATTTCCGGGATACGGCGTTCTTTACCTGGCTGTGCTCGGTCTTCGGATTCACCTGGCAGACCTTCGAACCTCCGGTCGATGTCATCCATCATTTCCTGGGCAAGACGCTGGTTCCGCTGATCGTGGTCCTGCATATCGCCGCCGCCTTCTTCCACCACTATGTCAACCGCGATGCGGTCCTGAGCCGGATGCTGGGCAAGCCCACCCCTGCCGCCGAAGGCTCGTCGCAGCACTGACGCCACTGCGACCCTGACCTCCCCCTGCCTGAAAGAGGCGGCATGTACCTACATGCCGCAGGGGGAAGGCTTGCCTCGAATTTTCTACACAGCATGGAAACATCATGACCAAGAATCACATCGCCCTCCTTCTGCCCGCACTGCTTGCGCTGTCGACCGGCGCACATGCCCAGCAAAGCAGCGTGACCCTGTATGGCCTGGTTGATACCGGCATTTTCCACGAACGCATCAAGGAGGATGGCGTCACCAAGCAAAAGAACGGCCTCAAGAGTGGTGGACAAGGCGGTTCGCGCTGGGGCCTGCGTGGCATGGAGGACCTGGGCAATGGCTACCGGGTCAATTTCGAACTCGAAAGCGGCTTCAACATGACCAACGGCGAACAGTCGTTCAGTCGTCTCTTCGGACGCGCTGCATGGCTGGGCGTTTCCGGTGACTTCGGCGATGTCCGGTTTGGTCGGGCCATGACCGTCAGTACCGAATTCGCCAGCTCGGCCATCAGTCCTTTTGGTGGTGGTTTTACCCAGGCTGCATTGGGCCGCAGCGGTTTCCGTGCCTCGGACAACCCGCGCTACGACAACCAGGTCAAATATCTGTCACCCATTTTTTCGGGCTTGCAGCTCGGCCTCGGCTATTCGTTCAACACCAAGGGCGAGCAACAGGATGCCAGCGACAACAGCCGAGCCATGAACCTGGCCGCCAAGTACGCCAGCGGTGCCGTCACGCTGGTGGCCACCTATGACCGCCTGTGGACGCCCGCAGACGACCCGAACGCCCGTGGCCGCAACCCGTCGGCCCTGCAACTGGGGGGCAACTACAACTTCGGTTCGTTCCAGCTGTATGCCGGCTGGACCCGCCAGAGCGACGGCTGGGTCAAATCGGCAGAAGGTGCCCCGACCGGCTCCAACTACCTGGGCAGCGCCGGCTATTTCGACGGCCATGTCGATGCCTATGCCATCGGTACCAAGTTCAAGGTGGGCGGCGGCAGCGTACTGGCATCCTACCAATACGTCGATGCCAGCAGGGAAGCGTTTCCGGACCGGAAAAACGTGAATGTCTACAACCTCGGCTACACCTACCCGCTCTCCAAACGGACCAACCTGTATACCTACGGCAGCCTCATCGACGGCGATCTCTACAACTTCCGGCATCGCAGCTACAGCCGCCTGATCGGTGCCGGCATTCTGCATAAATTCTGAGCAGGCACACACATGCAGTCGCCCCCCTCCAGACCGTCGTGCATTGGAGGAGGGGTACCTGAGACAGATACAGGACACATCTCATGGCTACGCATTCCATCTATGCCCAGATATTCAACCTGACGCCATCCTCACACGGTGGCGATGCCCGGGAAATCCGGGTCAGGCGGGGCAACATCCTCTACCGGGCCGGCACCACGGGTTCCGCAAGGCGGATCCTGCAGGGTGCGATCCGCCTTGATCGACTCGACGCAGAAGGGCAACCCACTCTGGCCGGCATCGCGACTCGCGGCGACATCATCGGCCTGGAAACCCTCCAGGGGTCACGCTATACCTTCCAGGCCACGGCGCTCACGCAATGCCGGCTGGAACCCTTTCCCCTGGAAGAAATCCAGCAGGAAAAGGTCATCCTGGACACGCTGATACGCACCGAATCACGGATGGTGGCGGTATTGAACCTGCGCATCGGTCCGGCCCAGGCACGCGTCCACCGGCTGCTGGCCATGCTCGGCAACACGCCCATCGAGATCCCCAAGCTGCGTGACATGGCCGACATCACCGGACTGACCAAAGAAACCGTCTCGCGGGCCATCAGCACGCTGCACAAGCGAGGCATTGCAGTACGACGCGGGCGACAACACCTGAGCCGGATCGCAGCCTATGATGACGAAGCCCTGTGCGCCTGAATAAAAATATATCGAAACCGTCTTTGCATTCGACGGGCGGCAGGCAGATCATGATCCGTTTTCCTGCCCTCCTCGCATCATGCCCGCCGAACGCCGCTTTCCCGCATCCCTGCTTGAAACCCAGACCGAACAGATCCTCGAAGCCTGGGGCATGCCCCAGGCACAGGCCCGCCTGACCGCGCACCTGATCGTGGAAACGGACCTGCTCGGCATCGAGTCGCACGGCGTCTCCATGCTGCCGCAATACGACACCATGGTGCGCAACGGCAAAATCAGGCTGGCTGGCACGCCACGACTGATCCAGGAAGCCGGCGCGACTTCGCTCTGGGACGGTGCCGCCAGCCTGGGCCATCCCGTCGCCCATGCCGCCACCGCCCATGCCATCGGTCAGGCCCGCCAGCACGGCATCGCACTGGCCGGCGTGCGCAATTCGCATCACTTTGGCGCAGCCGGGCTTTATGCCCGACAGGCGGCCCGGGAAGGCCTGGTCGCACTGGTCACCAGCTCGTCGCAGGCCCTGATGCTGGTGCCAACCCATGCCAGCATGCCGGTGCTGGGCACCAATCCCATTGCTTTTGCCGCCCCGGCCGGCGCAGATCACGAAGCCGTCGTGCTCGATATCGCCACCACTACCAGCGCCGCCAACAAGGTCAAGGTACGCGCCCTGCGCGGCCAGCAGATCCCGACCGGCTGGGCCGTGGACGGCAACGGCCAGACCATTACCGATGCCGAGCAGGCGCGTCGCCAGGTGTACGAACTGCCGGAAGGCGGCCTGACCCCGCTGGGCAGCCGTCCCGACCTGTCCAGCCACAAGGGCTACGGCCTGGCGCTGCTGGCGCAGATTCTGGGTGCGACGCTCAACGGTGCCGCGTTCTCGGCCACGGCAGGCACCCTGCGCACCCCGGATGCGCCAGCGGACATCGGCCACAGCATCATCGTGATCGATCCGGGCTTCCTGGGTGGCCAGCCGGCATTCGAGCACAGCGTAGCCGGCATCATCGACCACCTTCACGCCACACCGGCACTCGACCCGGCCCAACCCGTGCTGGTGCCGGGCGATCCCGAAGCCCAGGCCCGCGCCGAACGGCTGGCACACGGCATCCCCCTGCCCGCCGCCCTGCTGGTGCAACTGGCTGCCGTCACCGCCCGCGCCAACATTCCTTTCCTGCTGGACACGCCATGACCTCTCCTGACATCACGACACTGCTGTCCCGCCATGTACGGACAGCCGAACTGTCTCCCATCGCCGTGGCCAGCCAACAGGCCGCTCGCCTGCAGGCCCAGGGCCGCAGCATCGTCGTGCTGACCGCCGGCGAGCCGGATTTCGATACGCCCCTGCCGATCCAGCAGGCCGCCATCGAAGCCCTGGCTCGCGGCGAGACCCGCTACACCGCGACCCCCGGCACGCTGGCCCTGCGCCAGGCCATCGCCCGGGCCTACGCCCGCGATGCCGGCCTGACCTATGCCCCCGACGAACTGATCGTCAGCAACGGTGGCAAGCAGATCATCTACCAGGCCTTCAAGGCCACGCTCGACGAAGGCGACGAAGTCATCCTGCCAGCCCCCTGGTGGCCTACCTTTCCGGACAGCGTGCAGATCTGTGGCGGTACGCCCGTCGCCATCCCGACACGGGCGGAAGACGGTTTCCGCATCACGCCCGCGCAGCTTGAACAGGCCATCGGGCCGCGTACCAAGTGGCTGCTGCTGAATTCGCCCACCAACCCGACCGGCACGGTCTACCCGCAGGACGAGCTACAGGCCCTGGCGCAAGTCCTGCGCCGCCATCCGCATGTGCTGGTCCTGTGGGACGAGATGTACGAACAGATCTGGTTCACGCCCTCGCGCCCCACCCACTGGCTGCAGGCGGCCCCCGACCTGAAGGAACGCACCCTGCTGGTCAATGGCGTCTCCAAGACCTTTGCTATGACAGGCTGGCGCATCGGCTGGGGCGCAGGCCCGGCTCCCCTGGTCAAGGCGCTGATCGCCGTCCAGTCACAGGTCTCGTCAGGCCCGAACGCATTCTCGCAGGCAGCAGCACAGGCTGCGCTCGATGGCGTGGCCGCAGATTTCGTGTTGCAGGCACGCCAGGCCTACGCCGAACGGGCCCGCTTCATCACCACGGCATTGCAGGCCGTACCCGGCCTGCAGCCCTTTCCCCCTCAGGGCGCTTTCTTTGCCTGGGTGGGCTGCGCCGGCTGGCTGGGCGCCCATACGCCGGATGGCCGGGAACTGACAAATGACCAGGACGTCAGCCAATGGCTGCTGGAGTACGGTGTGGCGGTCGTGCATGGCGCACCCTACGGCCTGTCACCGTACTTCCGCCTGTCATTCGCGGCCAGCCTGGAAGCACTTGAAGAGGCTGCCCGCCGCATTGCACAGGCGGGCGCAGCACTGACGCTACGGGACTGATCAGAAGGCCAGCACCTTGCCCGGATTGAGCAGGTTGCCAGGATCGAGCGCCTGCTTGATCTGGCGCATCAAGCCGATCTCGACCGGTGACTTGCAGCGCAGCAGTTCGGTCAGCTTGGACTGGCCAATGCCATGTTCGGCGGAGATCGAGCCATGGTGCGCAATCACCAGGTCATGGACCTGCGCCCGAATGGCCGTGCCGTAGGTCTCGATGAAGGCGTCATCGCCCGGCGTCGGTGCCGCTACGTTGTAGTGCAGGTTGCCGTCGCCGGCATGCCCGTGTGCAAAAATGCGCACCCCGGGAAACACCCGCTGCAGCATCGCCGCGCTTTCGCGGACGAAGGTGGGAATGCGGGAAATGGGCAGGGAAATATCATGCTTGACGTTCTTGCCGTCACGCCGCTGGGCCACGCCCAGCCCGTGCTCGCGCAAGGCCCAGAATGCCTCGCGCTGGGCCAGGCTGTCGGCCACCAGTACATCCTGCGCCAGACCGTTTTCCAGCGCTTCGCCCAATACCCGCTCGATGGACAGATCGGCATGGGCCTCGTCGTTTTCATCGGAAATCTCGATCAGGACGTACCAGCTATCCACGGTGTCGTCCGGCAGGAAGGGCAGGCGATATTCGGGTGCCTGCGCAGAAACCAGATCGTAGCTGCTGCGGGCGATGATTTCGAAGCTGGTCAGTGCCGCGCCGAAACCGGCGCGGGCATGACGCAGCAACGCCAGCACCGTATCCAGGCCCGCCACCCGCAGAAATGCCGTCCGCTCGGCCCTGGGCAAGGGAAACAGCTTGAGGGTCGCCGCCGTGATGATGCCCAGCGTGCCTTCGCTGCCGATGAACAGATCGCGCAGATCGTAGCCGGTGTTGTCCTTGCGCAGGCCACGCAAACCATGCCAGATCTCGCCCTGAGCCGTCACCACTTCCAGCCCCAAGGTCAGGGCGCGCATATTGCCGAAGCGGATGACCTGCGTGCCGCCCGCATTGGTGCCGAGGTTGCCACCCACGGTACAGCTACCCTGCGATGGCAGGCTGAGCGGGAACCAGCGCCCTGCCTCGTGCGCCGCCTCGCGCAACTGGCCCAGCCGCACACCGGCCTCGACGGTGATGGTGTCATTATCCAGATCGATATCGCGGATCCTGTTCAGCCTGGCCGAGGACAACACGACAGCGCGACCGCTGCCGTCCGGTGTCGCGGCCCCCACCAGTCCGGTATTGCCGCCCTGCGGCACGATGGGGATGCCCTGTCCGGCCAGCAACGCCACCACGCGGGCCACCTCTTCGGTCGAGCCGGGGCGCACCACGGCACGGGCCTCGCCCTCATAGCGCTGCAATTGATCGATCAATGATTCAGGTGCCTCGCGCCCGGAAACGGCATGGGGCCGGCCGACGATCTGGCGCAGCGCCTCGAGCAGTTCTTTCTCTGCATTCTGGGTCATGTCGCATGCCCTCCTTGTCCTGGCGTGACGTTGCCACGCATCGGCTCACAGCGTACCTGAAGCGTCATGCCTGATTTTCATTTGCATATATTGAGGCCTGCGAAATCGCGCCATTCCATATAAGGACATAGCTGGCAAATCGTTGGTCGTATCCCGTCATGCACACATAATGATCCGTTCCTGACTGCGCAGAAGCGGTACAGCACAGGCCCTGCCTGCTGCCCTGTCCGCAGCTGTACAGCGACAACACGCATGACCCCAAGGAATAAGCATGAAGAAATACCTGAGCAGCCTGCTGGCAGGCCTGTTGATGAGTGCCCTGTCCGGCATCGCCCACGCCGCCGATCCGATCCCGCTCAAGGTGGGCATTCGCGGCGGCATCGGCGAACAGATCTGGGAAGTCGTGACCGAGGTCGGCAAGACCCACGGTCTGGCCATCGAGCCGATCGTTTTCGCTGGCACCCTCAGCCCCAACGAAGCGCTGAACAACGGCGAAATCAATGCCAATGCCTTCCAGCACATTCCGTTCTTCCGCGACCAGATCAAACAGCGCGGCTACAACCTCGCGGTCGTGGGCGATACCTACCTGTCGCCGCTGGCGTTTTATTCCAAGCAGTACAAGTCGCTGCAGGACCTGCCTCAGAATGCCAAGATCGGCTTGCCGGATGACCCCAGCAACGGCAGCCGCGCGCTGATCATCCTGCAGAACGAAGGGCTGATCAAGCTGCGCGATGGTTTCGATCCGTACAACGAGACCGCCACCTTTGCCGACATCAAGGAAAATCCGCGCAACCTGCAGTTCCTGGAAGTGAAGTCCGTCGTGCTGGCCCGCTCCTACCAGGATGTGGACGCCGCTGCCGTGATCTCCAGCTTCGGCTCGCAGGTCGGCCTCAATGCCGCCCGCGATGGTATTGCCCAGGAAAAAGTGGAAAATAATCCCAACGTCAACATCATCGTGGTCCGCGAACAGGACAAGGATCAACCCTGGGTCCCGCTGCTGGTCAAGTCGTTCCAGTCCGATGAGGTACGCGCCTATATCGAGCGCGAGCTGAAGGGCGTGATCGAACCTGCATTCTGAGTCGCATGTCAGTCATGGAGATGAACCTCGCCTGGCTGCGCCAGGCTGCAGCAACCGATAGGGCCTCCAGGGAACCCGCAGCACCATCACGGGCCGACCTGCAGACCGATGCGCAGCTCGCCGACACCGCGCCGCACATCGTATTCTCCGGTGTCGGCAAGACCTATTCAGGCCGGGCCGGACAGACCCATGCACTGCGCGATATCTCTTTCGGGATCGAGCGCGGCCGGATCTTCGGCATCATCGGCCGCAGCGGTGCCGGCAAGTCCACCCTGCTGCGTGCCATCAACATGCTGGAGCAACCCTCCACCGGCCACGTCACGGTCGATGGCATCGATGTCGGCCAGCTCGACGAGAACGGCCTGGTCACGTTGCGCCGCAAGATCGGCATGATTTTCCAGCACTTCAACCTGATGTCGGCCAAGACGGTGCGCGACAACGTGGCACTGCCGCTGCGCGTCACCCGCCGTCCGACCCACGACATCCGACAACGGGTGGATGCCCTGCTGGAACTGGTCGGGCTGTCCGGCAAGGCCGATGCCTATCCAGCCATGTTGTCGGGTGGCCAGAAGCAGCGCGTGGGGATCGCCCGCGCCCTGGTGCACGATCCCGAAATCCTGCTGTGCGACGAGGCCACCTCGGCGCTCGACCCGGAAACCACGCAGTCCATCCTGGCGCTGCTGCGCGACATCAACCAGAGCCTGGGCCTGACCATCGTGCTGATCACGCACGACATGTCGGTGATCCGCGATATCTGCGACGAAGTGCTGGTACTAGACGGCGGCGAAATCGTCGAGCAGGGCGAAGTCTGGCGGGTGTTTGGCAATCCGCAGGCCGATGCCACCCGCGCCCTGCTGCGCCCGCTGCGCCGCGAACTGCCGGACGACCTGGCGCGCATCCTGCAGCCCACGCCACCGGCCCAGGGCCGTGCCGTGCTGTCGGTTCACTTTTCAGGCAGTGCGCATCCCGACGGCATCTCGCTGCAGAACCTGCTGGCGATTGCCCCGGATACACGCCTGCTGCACAGCTCGCTGGAACGGATACAGGGCCATGCCCAGGGCGATGTGCTGCTGTCCATCCCCGTCTCTCACCTGGCCGCGCTGCACCACGCACCCTTTCCACCCGATACGCTGAAGATACTGGGCTATGTCCACGAGCATGCTTGACCGTTATTTGAAGGCTTTTGTCGAAACCGTCCTGATGGTGAGCATCTCGGCCACCATTGCCATCGTGGTCGGCCTGTGCCTGGCCGTCACCCTGGCCGTCACGGCACCCGGCACCCTGTACTCGGCTCCCCGCTTCAACAAGGGGCTGTCGGTGGTGGTCAACGTGTTCCGGGCCATGCCCTTCATCATCCTGCTGGTGGCGCTGCTGCCCTTCACCCGTTTCATCGTGGGCACCACGCTGGGCGTCTGGGCTGCCATCGTGCCGTTGAGCATCAGCCTGATTGCGTTCTACACCCGGATTGCCCAGGTCAGTCTGAACGAAGTCGATCACGGCCTGATCGAAGCCGCCCGCGCCATGGGCCTGAAACGCTGGCACATCGTGCGGCACGTGCTGCTGCCCGAAGCGCTGCCAGGCATCATCGGCGGCATGACCGTCTGCCTGATCGCCATGATCAACGCCTCGGCCATGGCCGGCGCGGTCGGTGCCGGCGGCCTGGGCGACCTGGCGATCCGCTATGGCTACGAGCGCTACGAAACCCGTGTACTGATCGACATCATCATCATCCTGATCGCCCTGGTCACCTGCGTGCAGTTCATTGGGGAATGGCTGTCGCGGCGGGTGAATCATCGCTTGCCGCGCTGAGGCAATACCGCCATGTCAGACACCCCCTATTCCGTTCTCGACATCGAGACGCGCCGCTATCTGGATTTGCAGGATGCCCCCGTCCACATCCGTGAGCGGCTGTCCATTACGCTGGCCCCACGCGCCTATGAACCCGAGCTGGACGACCTGCGCCGCGACTGGGTTGCCAGTGTGGCCGTCCCGGCCTTCAAGCTGATCCGTCAACGCCAGGAAACAGTGCATGCTTTCTGTGCCATCGGCACCGGCACAGGCCTGGATGTATTGGCAGCCACCGAAATCCTGGGAGCCACGCATCTCGGTCTGACCGACATCCATGCCGACGTGGTCCACGCGGCCAGGCTCAACATTCTCTCCAACCTGAACGCGGCACATCCGGTCAGGCTGGATACAGGATACGGTGACCTGCTTGCGCCACTGGCCAGATACCCGGCCACTCGTTATGACCTGATCTACGAGAACCTGCCCAACGTGCCGCTGGACGATGCCAGCCTGATCGCCCAGGCGCGCACCAGCGGGGCCCATTTCCAGCCTCGCAGCGAAAGCGTGCCTGATGATATCCAGCGCCAGTTGCTGTCATTGCACTTTCTGGCGTTGCGCCAGGCACATGCCCATCTGACTGAGAATGGCTCCGTGCTGTCGATGCTGGGTGCCCGCATTCCGCTGGCAGTCTATCGGCACATGGCACAGCAGGCTGGTCATCATGCAGAGATCCATACCTACGGCTGGAAACTGCAGGATGAAGCCGAAGATGTCATCAGGGGCCATGCTGCACAACAACAGGCCGGATATGGCCCCTTTCACTTCTATGCCCCCGAGGCGCTGGACAACGCTTTCGGCCAGGCCGGACCGGCAATCGCCGGCGAGCAGGCCGAAGCGATCGAAGCGCAACTTGTGCCGCATCGCCTCGACCCGTTTCAGGCACTGGCCGCCCTGCAACAGGGAGCGGCCATCGGACATACCTACGTCGCCTTGCGCTCCAGGCCGCTCTGACCACCATGTCTGCGCCGACTTTCAGCCTGGTGTATCCCGCCATTGAAGCCCTGCTGACACACTATCGCCAACGCGCCCAGACAGCCGACGCCCTGGGCATGGAACTCTCCGGCATACTTGCCGCCTGTCCGGACTACGATGCCGCGCGTGCCAGGCTGGCAACCAGCCAGCACCCTATCGTCGCGGTGCTGGAGAATACCGTCCACCGGCACCCGAGGGCACTGCACGCCATACTGAACCTGTTGCAACCCGTGTTCGCAACCCTGCCCTGGCGGTACGGCTACGCAGCCCGGGCAGACTGTCCCGACCTCAATCAGCGCCTGGCCTGGGCTGAGCTGATCGGCCCCCTTGCCCCCTGGCGCAGTCACCGCATCTGCCTCGGCCTCACCGCCATTGGTCCCCACACACGCTACCCGGAACATGCCCATCCGGCCGTGGAAACCTACCTTGTCCTGGACGGTCACGCACACTGGCGCATCGGGCATGAGGAAATGACAGTCGGCCCAGGCAATTTCATACTGCATCCGGGTGGCGCCGTTCATGCCATGGAAACCGGCGACACACCATTGCTGGCAGCCTACACCTGGAGCGGGGATCTCGACTCACCGTCCGTCTATCCGGCATAGCGACCGACATCTATCCGTCATGCGCGCTTAAGGCGCGGCCTGAGGGGCATGCCCCGCATCTGCCAGCGCCTGCGTCAGTTGATCCACTTCCGCGCAACCCTGCTGACCACACAACATTTGCAGGTAATGCAGGTTCTTGCGTGCGGCCTCGATATCGCCCGTGGCAATGAACAGTTCGCCCTGGTACTCGAGTGCCGGTCGGTGTGTGCCATCGAAATACAGGGCTTCGCGATACCACTTGCCGGCTTCGTCGTAGCGCCCCAGCTTGCGATAGCTGAAACCCAGCAGATTGAACAGATCGGGGTGGCTGTTCTCCTGTGCCAGTGGCAACAGCGCCTCGATGGCAGCAGCATAATCACCCGCATAGATCTGGGCACGAATGGGGGAAATGTCGGGCAGATCCGACACCGGTGCCGTATCGGCTGCCCAGGCGCTGCCGGTGGTCAGCACCAGCGCCACGCCCAGGGCGCTCAGCCGGAACCGGCTCATGCCGCCTCCTGCTCGAGGCCGGCGTATTCGCCCATCGCTGCCAGGATATCGCGCTTGATCGACACGAAGGCATGACTGGCCCGATCTCGCGGGGCCGGCAGGTCGATCTCGATCTGCCTGACGATGCGGCCCGGATTGGCATTCATGACCACGACCCGATTGCTCAGGTAAATGGCCTCGTCGACATCATGCGTGACCAGGATCATGGTCACGCCCTCGACACGCCAGATGCGCAGCAACTCCTGCTGCAGGCGAATGCGGGTCAGCGCATCGAGCGCGCCCAGCGGCTCGTCCAGCAACAGGATCTCCGGGCGGCTGGCCAGACCGCGCGCAATGGCTGCACGCTGCGCCATGCCCCCCGACAACTGGTGCGGATAGGCCTGCTCGAATCCCCCCAGCCCCACCAGCGAAATATGATCGTGCACGGTCTGGGCCTGCTGCGCCGGGTTGAGCGTGGAGTTCTGCACGCTCAGCGCCACATTGCGCTCGAGGGTCAGCCACGGCAGCAGGCGGTGATCCTGGAACACGATGCCACGCGCCAGACTGGTACCGGCAATCCGGTCGCCGTGCAGCAGGATATCGCCCTCGTACTCGTCATCCAGCCCAACGATCAGTCTCAGCAGCGTGGACTTGCCACACCCGCTCGGGCCGACGATGGAGACGAACTCGCCGGCCTCTACCGTCAGGCTGGCCCGATCAAGTACCTGCACGCTGGCGCGGCCCTCGACCTCGTATTTCTTGGAAACATTGCGGATTTCCAGCCGCCCGCTCTGACTCATGATTACTGCTCCCTCAGTCCTGAATAGTCTCTTGTCGGGGCGACCGGGGCCGATCGCCGCCCGCCCTCATCAACCGTCGTAGCCCTGCTTCCAGCGCAACACGCGCCGTTGCAACAGGTACATGCCGCGATCGATGGCAAATCCCACCAGACCGATGATCACCATGCAGACCAGCAACTGGTCGGTCAGCAACAGGCCCTGGGCACGGAAGATCAGGAACCCCAGCCCTTCCAGCCCGCTCAGGCCCTCGGCCACCACCACCAGTGCCCAGGCCAGCCCGGCCGCATAGCGCAGCGACACCATGATGTTGGGCATGGCGGCCGGCAGGATGATCTGCCGCACCAGTTGCCAGCGCGTGAGCGTCAGCACCCGGGCCAGCTCGATGTGGCTCTTGTCCACATTGCGGATGCCCTGCAGCGTATTGAGGAATACCGGGAAAAACACCGATTTGCCGATCACCAGGATCTTGGCCGGTGCGCCCAGCCCCAGCCAGAGCACGATCAACGGAAACCAGGCGATACCCGGCACGTGGCGGATAGTGTCGAACGTCGGCCCCAGGAAACGCTCGACGTTCTGCGACAGGCCGGCGGCCACACCCAGCACGACGGCCGTGATGGTGCCGTACAGGAACGCCTGGCCGACGATACTCAGGCTGGCCAGGAAATCCAGGGCCAGGTTCTGGCGCAGCAGCATGTCCCAGAAAGACGCCACCACCACTTTCGGCTCGGGCAGGAACACCTTGTCGATCCAGCCTTGAGATGACGCCATCTGCCATAGCAGCAGGATGGCAGCGGGCAGGATCAGGCCGATCAGGTTCTGCCTGCGCCACCGTGATCGCGCCGGCCCGGAACGTGTGCTGGGCAGGCCGAGGCGGGCCTGGTCGATGGTCTGGACGGCTGTGCTCATGTCCGCTCCCTGTTGCGTATCCGCGCTTACTGGCGGTAGATCGAGTAGTCACCGCCCACGAAGAAACGGCCATCGATGAAGGCATCCACCTGGTCGTCGCTCAGGCGGCGCTCGGAAAGGATGTCATCGCCATTGGCGACATACCATTCCTGGAAATTCTTGATGGCCTGGCGCGCACGCTCGGCATTGGGCTCGCCGGCCATGAACTCCCACTGACCCGGATGCGTGATCTGGAACTTGGCGATATTGACCGGCACACGCGTTTCGCGCGCCACGATCTCGGCAGCCTCGTCGACATTGTCGAGCGCCCATTCGCGAGTGCGCTCGCGTGCCGCCAGGAATGCCTTGACCACGTCGGGATAACGATCCACGAAGTCGCGGCGGGCGAAATAGGTGACCCGACCGCCATTGTTGACATAGACCCCGTCATCGGGCGACTGGGCCACGACCTTGAGCTTGCCCGACAGCCAGGCACCGGTGAAGGCACCTGCCGCCAGGTGGGCGGTGGTGGCGTCGGTCGCCCCGGACAGGACAGCCGAAATGGCCACCGCGCTGTTGTCGATCGATTGATAACGCACCCGACCACGCTCATTGCGCGAATCGAGCGGCAGGCCCGCCTTGGTCAGAATCTCGAAAGGTGACGACCAATAGCAACTGATACGGCTGCTGCCAAAATTCTTGCCATCCAGGTCGGCGACCGAGTTGATGCTGTCATTGTCGGCCCGCGCCAGGATCGGCGCGCGATAGCGGTTGGAAGGTTCCGACGCCCAGATGATCACGCCATCCAGACCGTTGGCGCGATGCACGGTCGCAGGATAGATCATGCGCTGCGCAATGGCGATGGCCCCTCCGCCCACGGCAGCCGCTTCGGCCCCCAGCAGTTCGGCAGCGCCCGAGGCGATCAGGTTGACCTTCTGGGTACCGATGCGACCGAACTCTTCCTCGAAGAAGCCTTTTTCGCGTGCAATCACCGACCAGGGAGAAAGCTGCAGATTGATCTCGGGCAGTGCCTGGGCCTGAGCTTGTCCGGTCGAGGCGGCGGCCGATGCATCCGTGGCGGCATGTGCCTCCGGTGTGCGCAGCAGCACGCTGCCGCCGGCCACGCCCAGGGCAACCAGGGTGGAAATATAAAGTTTGAGAAAACGGCGCGCATGCGCAGTATTCGGTTCGGAACGCTGGAAACCGGACGACATGGGTGATTCTCCGCTGGTGAATATGATCGAATATCGAATTCAGCCAGCAGGCTAGC
>NZ_JBEFDG010000075.1:0-58710 GCF_040137905.1 Corticimicrobacter sp. | reverse complement strand
CCACATCGTGCGTCACGAACACCACGGTCATGCCGTGCTGTCGCTGCAACTGCAGCAATTCGGCATGCATCTGGCTGCGCGTCTGCGGATCCAGCTTGGAAAAGGGCTCATCCATCAGCAGGATGCCCGGCTCCGCCACCAGGCTGCGCGCCAGGGCCACCCGACTGCGCATGCCCCCTGACAACTGATGCGGCCAGGCCTCGGCAAAAGCAGCAAGCCCCACCTGCGCCAGCGCCGCCAGGGCGCGCTCCCGCCGCTGCGTGCGCGACAGGGTGCCGGCCTCGAGCCCAAAGGCCACATTGCGCCAGATGCTGCGCCATGGCAGCAGCCGGTCTTCCTGGAACATGTAGACAATGCGTCGCCAATCCGTGAAGCCACTTGCCTCGCGGCCATAGAGCCGCAGATGCCCGGCATCCGGGCGCAACAGTCCTGACAGGATGTTGAGCAACGTACTCTTGCCGCAACCGGAGGTCCCCAGCACCGCGATGACTTCGCCCTGTGCCACATCCAGGGAAATATCGCGCAGCACCTCCAGGGCACCAAAATGCTTGCTCAGGCCCGATACCGAAATGACCGGGGCGTGTTCGATGACCATGGTGGCATTCATCCGAATCGCTCCGCCAGCAACGGCAAGGACGCACCGGCTTCGCTCAGGCTGGCATAGACCTTTTCCAGTGTCATGGACTGGAACGTCTCGATGTGTCGCCGCGCGATCAATTCGGCCCGCTTGCCATCGCCCTCTTCGAAGGCGGCAATCATGGCATTGTGATCATGCTTGATTTCCGGCTTGGTTCCCTGGACATTGAATCCCAGGGCGACCAGACGACTCATTTCATCGAGCAGGCCCGTCAGGGTGCGCAACAGTCGCTCGTTACCGGACGCACGGGCGATTTCCAGATGGAACGCATTGTTGGCATCCATGAACAGATCGATCTGGTCCGGCAGCGGTACAGGATGCCGGACACGGCAGGCCGCCTCCAGTTCGCGCAGTCTGGCGATATCGACCCGCCCCACTGCCAGGCGTGCCGCCAGCGGCTCAAGCTGCACGCGCAGCGTGAACACCTCTTCCACATCCTTGACCGTGATGGGCGCAATCCGATACCCCTTGCGCGGCCGTGAGGCGACAAAGTGTTCATGGCTCAATCGGGTCAATGCGATACGGCAACTGCTCTTGCCGATGCCATAGGTGGCCATCAGCTCCGGCTCGGTCACGATGGCACCCGGCAACAACCGGCACGAAAGGATATCCCGACGTATGCGCTGATAGGCCCAGTCGCCCTGGTTGGTACCGGGCGCGACAGGCAGAAACGATTCAGGAGGCATATGACGTAACATCGACAAACCCTGTGGGCTGCTCACAGCACCATGCTGTGAAGTCCAGAGAAGCCGATAAGTTAGGCCATGCATGCGCCGGCACGAACGAATTGTTTGCGCTAAGAATATGTGCCAAAACGGCGTAACTGAGCAGCCCAGGCAACAAAAAGGCCCACCTGGAAGGCGGGCCATCGGAGATGTAAGAGGAAGAAATCCGCCGCTGCGGATCAGCGTTTATCTGCCATCAGGCAGATGGGCCATTCGCGTCACCCAGAGACGGAAACCGGGTGGCAATGCCATCTCCCGTATATTGCGCCGCCCAGCCCGCCGGATCGGTAAACAGGCGGATGCAGGTGAACGACGGCGACGGTCCCATATCGAACCAGTGCTGCAGGCCGGCCGGCACCGAAATCAGATCATCCTTTTCGCACAGCAACGCAAATACCTGCCCCTGCGCATGCAGCACGAACAGGCCGCTGCCTGCCACGAAAAAGCGCACTTCGTCTTCGGCATGCGTATGCTCGGCCAGGAATTTGGCGCGCAGTTCGGCCAGGTTGGACGGTGCGCCATGCAGGCTGATCACATCCGCCGTCTGATATCCCCCTTCCTGCTGCAGCGCACGGATCTCGTCCTCATAGGCAGTCAGCACCACCTCGGGCGCAGCGCCTGGTGCCAGCTCACGACGCGCCGGCCAGCGCTCGAAGCGCCCGCCCAGTGTCTCGACCAGTGCGGCGATCTGCCCGGCATCGGCGGTCTGCAGCACCGGCAGGTCCGGTGCGTCATCACGGTATACAGTCAATTGCGTCATGCTGATTCTCCTTGTCTCGACAGGCTACCAGGCCGCAGAGTAGGCATCCGGAAAAGCCTGCTCGACGAATGCCTTGACCTCTGGCGTATGGTAGGCCTCGACGAACTGCGCAATGCGCGGATCGTCACGCCGGTCTTCGCGAGCCGCGATCACGATCACCGCATAGGGGCCATCCTTTCGCTCCAGCACCAGGGCATCACGCGCGGGCGAGAGCCCGGCCGGAATGGCATACGAAGAGTTGACGGCGGCCGCATCGACATCGCCCAGCGCATGCGGTAACTGTGCCGCCTCGATCTCGACGAACCGGATGCCCTTGGGATTTTCCACCACGTCGAGCGGCGATGCTCCCACATCCACGCCTTCGCGCAGCCCGATCAGGCCTGCGTCGCGCAGGACCAGCAACGCCCGTGCACCATTGGTCGGATCATTGGGAATCGCCACCTGCGCCCCCTGGGGCAGGTCATCCAGCTTGCCGACCTTGCGGCTGTAGATGCCGATCTGCTGCACCACGGCATCGGCGACCGGCACCAGTCGATAGCCACGGCCCTTGTTCTGCGCTTCCAGGAAGGGGCGATGCTGGTAGACATTGAGGTCGATTTCGCCGGCATCCAGCGCGGCATTGGGCTGCACGTAATCGCTGAACTCGATCAGTTCCACCACCAGCCCGCGCCGGGCGGCTTCAGCCTTGACCACCTCACCGATCTGGGCATGCGGGCCCGCCGTCACGCCCACCTTGAGCGGCGCATCACCTGCGGCACCGGCACCTCCCGATAACACCAGCAGGGAGGAGAGAAAAATGGCGCGCAGCAGAGAAGTCCGCATCATGGTTCCTGATATATCGAAGTCAAAACCGGGATTTTAATATCCACACAAATAGCATGGAATAATCTCTGGTTATGTCGATATATCCGGACGGAAAACAACTTTCTCCTAATCCAGCCGGGGATGCTGGTCTACCAGGGTCTGCCGACGCTGCCGCAATGTCTCGATCTGTGCTTCCAGTTCGAGTATCCGCTCATCGACTTCTTCCACGTTCTGCTCGATATGCTCGTAGGCCTGCTGGAGCAATACTCGTGCCTCCTGCCGGCTCGAGGCATTGGGCGTATCGCCACGCAGTGGCCGGTTTGCCGTCTCCGGCAGGAAAAACGACGTCGTCAGACCGATCAGGGCGGCCACCATCAGATAATAGGCCGGGATCATCAGATCCTGCGTGGATTCGACCAGCCAGGCGGCCACCGTCGGCGTCAGGCCTGCGAGGATAATGGCGATATTGAACGAACTGGCCAGGGCGCTGTAGCGGATCCGAGTGGGAAACAATGCCGGCAACGTCGACGCCATGACACCGGTCAGGCAATTGAGCAGCACCGCCAGTACCAGCAGCCCCAGGAAAATCATGCCGGTATTATCGGTCCCGATCATCTTGAAAGCCGGCAAGGCCAGGAAAAACAGGCCCACGCTGCCGATCAGCAGAAATGGCTTGCGGCCGATCTTGTCGCTGACGAAACCCACCACCGGCTGGACAAACAGCATGCCGATCATCACCACGATAATGATCAGGACACCATGCGCTTCGGAATAACCCAGACTGCTCGACAGATACGTCGGCAAATAGGTCAGCAGCATGTAATAGGTGATATTTGTGACCAGTACCATGCCGATGCAGATCAGCAATGCCTTGCGGTAGCGCGTGAATATCTCGCGAAACGACACGCCGGGCCGCTCCTTGATCGCATCGCGGTCGCCCTGCTCCATGCGTTCGAGTTGTTGCGTGAAGGCCGGTGTTTCTTCCGCGGCATGACGCAGATACAGCCCCAGCAGGCCCAGCGGCCCGGCCACGAAGAATGGCACGCGCCAGCCCCAGTCCAGGAAACGCGCCTCGCCCAATAGGGTCTGCAGCACCACCACCAGGCCTGCGCCCATCACGAAACCCGCAATGGAGCCGAAATCCAGCCAACTGCCTAGAAAACCACGACGACGATCCGGCGCATATTCGGCCACGAAAATCGCAGCCCCCGTATATTCACCGCCGACCGAGAACCCCTGCGCCAACTTGCACAACAGCAACAAAATAGGTGCCCACAGGCCAATCGTGGCATAGGCAGGGATCAGCCCGATGCAGAAGGTGCTGATCGCCATGATGATGATGGTCAATGACAGGACTTTCTGGCGTCCGAACCTGTCTCCCATCAGTCCGAAGAACACGCCCCCCAGCGGCCGCACCAGGAACGGCACCGAAAACGTCCCCAGGGCCGCGATGGTCTGCACGGCTGGCGAGGCATCGGGAAAGAACACCTTGCCCAGAGCAAAGGCCACGAAACCATACACGCCAAAATCGAACCACTCCATGGCATTGCCCAGAGCGGCGGCCGTCACGGCTTTCTTGAGTTTCGAATCGTCGATGACGGTAATGTCATCCAGTCCCAGGGGACGTGCTGGCTGCGACGCGGGTGTTGTTGTCATCGATCCGTTTCCAGTGAACGCATTATGAAAATAAAACTGGCCAGCCTCTCAATGCAGATGACTGTATATGCCGAGAACAAATAAAGACGCAAGCTGATATCATTCTTATGTAACAAAAAGAAATAGACACATCAATTTTATTGAATCGTGATTATTGTCTGTACGAGTTTCCACCTGTTTCCAGATGGAGTTGATGCATGAAAAAGCAACACGCTCCCTTTGAACGCATCGCCCTGATACTGCAGGGCGGTGGTGCGCTTGGCTCTTATCAGGCCGGGGTCTACGAGGTTCTGGCAGAACAGGACCTGCACCCGGACTGGGTCGCCGGCATTTCCATCGGTGCCATCAATGCCGCACTGATCGCCGGCAATCCTCCCGAAAAACGGGTCGATGCCCTGCGGGATTTCTGGCAGACCATCACGGCCCCGCCACCAGCCCATCCAGCCTACCTGCCAGCGCTCTGGGGACTGCAACCTGCCGCCATCGAACCCCACCACGACGTCCTGCGCGGCTGGTCGAACCAGATCAGCGCCTTCGCCACGCTGATCAACGGCGCACAGGATTTTTTCAAGCCCCGCCCGCTGCATCCGTTGCTGGCCCCCTATGGAACGGAAAACGCCCAGAGTTTCTACGATACGTCGCCTCTCAAGGCCACGCTGGAACGGCTGGTCGACTTCGACCGGATCAACACCGGCAAGATGCGGTTCAGCGTCGGTGCCGTCAACGTGCTGACCGGCAATTTCACCTATTTCGACACCACCACCCATACCATCGGCCCCGAGCATGTCATGGCCAGCGGTGCGCTGCCGCCTGGCTTCCCGGCGGTGATGGTCGATGGCGAACCCTACTGGGATGGCGGGCTGGTCTCCAATACGCCGCTCCAGTGGGTGCTGGACAGCAAGCCACGCTGCGACACGCTGGCATTCCAGGTCGATCTCTGGAGCGCCCGGGGCGAATTTCCGGGCGACCTGATCTGCCAGGACATCCGCCTGAAAGACATCCGCTTTTCGAGCCGCACGCGGCAGGCCACCGACCAATTCCGGAGACAGCAGCGCCTGCGCCGCGCCCTGGCCCGCCTGATCGAAAAAATGCCGGATGCCGCCCTGCTGGGCAACGACGATGCCGAGATCGACGCGCTGATCTCTGAGGCGGATGAAAAGGACTACAACATCATCCAGCTGATCTATCGCGCCAAGGAATACGAAGGCACCAGCAAGGATTATGAGTTCTCGCGCACCACCATGCACGAGCACTGGCACGCCGGCTACGAAGATGCCACCCTGACGCTCCGGCACCCGGAAGTCCTGCAATGCCCGACCAGTCCGGACGGCGTGGCCACCTTTGACGTGCATCGCAAAAAGCAAGCCTGATCCAGAGCAAGGAGACTCGACCGATGAAAATCGCAGATGTGCGCGCCAGCGCCTTTGCCATGCCGCTGCACAACCCCGCCTACCCCCGGCCCCCCTACAAGTTCTACAACCGGGAATTCTTCGTCATCACCTATCGCACCGACCCCGAGCGCCTGCAGGCGCTGGTGCCGGAGCCACTGGAGGTGGTCGGCGACACCGTGGCCTACGAGTTCATCCGCATGCCCGATTCCACCGGCTTTGGCGACTACACCGAGACAGGCCAGGTGATCCCGGTACGCTTCACCACGCTCCAGGGCGAGATGCAGGAGGGCAGCTATGTGCATGCCATGTATCTGGACGACAACTCACCGATCACGGGTGGGCGCGAAATCTGGGGCTTTCCCAAAAAGCTGGCGACACCCAACCTGCGCCATGAACAGGAAACCCTGGTCGGCACACTGCACTATGGCTCGGTCCTGTGCGCCACGGCCACCATGGGCTACAAGCACCGCGAACTCGACCTGCCCAGCTTCGCCAGGAACCTGGACAAGCCGGCCTTCATGATCAAGATCATCCCCCACGTAGACGGTTCGCCACGTATCTGCGAACTGGTCCGCTACTACATGGAAGATGTCACGCTCAAGGGAGCCTGGGACGGTCCCGGCGCATTGCAGCTCTTCGAACATGCCATGTGTGACGTGGCGCGGCTGCCCGTGCGCGAAGTGGTGTCGGCCACCCACTACATCGCCGACCTGACGCTGGGCCTGGGCGAAGTGGTCTACGACTACCTGGCCCCCGACTCAACCCCCACCCCCTGAAGGAGACAGCACATGTCCCGCTTTGATGGAAAAATCGGCATCATCACCGGTGCCGCCAGCGGTATCGGCAAGGAAATCGCACTGCGCTTCGCGGCCGAAGGCGGCACCCCCGTGATTGCCGACCTCAACCTGCAGGCCGCCCAGGCCACCGCCGAGGAAATCAAGGCGACCGGGGCCGACGCCTTTGCCGTCGCCATGAACGTCACGGATGAAGATCAGGTCGAGAAAGGCGTGGCCGACGTCATCGCCAAATACGGCAAGATCGACATCCTGGTCAGCAATGCCGGCATCCAGATCGTCAAGCCGCTGGTGGACTTCCCCTACGCCGACTGGAAAAAACTGCTGTCCATCCACCTCGACGGTGCGTTCCTGACGACCCGCGCCTGCCTCAGGCACATGTACGCCGCCAACTATGGCCGCGTGGTCTACATGGGTTCGGTACACTCCAAGGAAGCCTCCAAGCTCAAGGCCCCCTACGTCACCGCCAAGCACGGTCTGGTCGGCCTGGCCAAGGTACTGGCCAAGGAAGGTGCAGAGCATAACGTGACGGCCAACGTCGTCTGCCCCGGTTTCGTGCGCACGCCACTGGTGGACAAGCAGATCCCCGAGCAGGCCAAGGAACTGGGCATCACGGAAGAACAGGTCATCAAGACCGTGATGCTCAAGGACACCGTCGATGGCGAATTCACCACGACCGATGACGTGGCCGATGCCGTGCTGTTCTTCGCAGCCGCCAGGAACAACGCGCTGACCGGCCAGACCCTGGTGGTCAGCCACGGGTGGTTCATGCAGTAGGCCTGCAATGTACCGCTCGCGTGCCGCTGCAAAGCGGCACATTATTTGGCGGGCAACGCCCGCTAACGTCAGCGAACGGCATACACTGTCGGCTGAATCCATCCTGCGCGGCCCGCTGGCCGCCCCTCTGCGAGCATCCCCCGTCGTGACCACCGCCCCGTTCTCCACCCTGCCTTTTCTGCCCGCCCTGCTCGACAACCTGCAAAGCCTGGGTTTCGAACAGATGACGCCTATCCAGGCACAAAGCCTGCCGCTCGTGCTGGAAGGCCGCGACCTGATCGCACAGGCCAAGACCGGCAGCGGCAAGACCGCCGCCTTCGGCCTGGGCGTCCTGCAGACCCTGGACATCCGACGCCTGGCCCCACAGGCCCTGCTGGTCTGTCCGACCCGGGAGCTGGCCGACCAGGTGGCCCAGGAACTGCGCCGACTGGCCCGACTGATCCCCAACGTCAAGATTCTGACCCTGTGCGGCGGCGTGGCCGCACGCCCCCAGGCCGAATCACTGGCCCGAGGTGCGCACATTGTGGTGGGGACGCCCGGCCGCATCCAGGATCATCTGGCGCGCGGCAACCTGGATCTGTCCGGCCTGTCCACGCTGGTACTGGACGAGGCCGACCGCATGGTGGACATGGGTTTCCACGACGACATCGTCGCCATCGCCTCGCGTTGCCCTGCCAAACGCCAGACCCTGCTGTTCTCGGCCACCTACCCCGACAATATCCGCAAGCTGAGCGCCCGCTTCCTGCGCAACCCGGCCGAGGTCAAGGTCGAGACACAGCACGATGCCAGCCGCATCGAACAGATTTTCTATGAAATCGACGACAGTGAACGGCTCGATGCCGTAGTCCAGCTTTTGGCCCATTTCCGACCCGAATCCACGCTGGCCTTCTGCAACACCAAGATCCGCAGCCACGAACTGATCGAGCGCCTGCGTGCCGAAGGCATCAGTGCCCAGGCACTCAATGGCGATCTGGAACAGCGTGACCGCGACGAAATCCTGATCCAGTTCGCCAACCGAAGCTGCGCCGTACTGGTCGCCACCGACGTCGCTGCACGCGGCCTGGATATCCAGAACCTGGGTGCCGTGATCAATGTGGACGTGACCAAGGACACCGAAGTCCACGTCCATCGCATCGGCCGCAGTGGTCGCGGCGACCAGAAAGGCCTGGCGCTGAGCCTGTGCTCGCCCGAGGAAATGCACTGGGCCAACCTGATCGAACAATACCAGGGCAACCCGCTGAAATGGGCCGACATCAAGTCCCTGCGCCCCAAGTCGGATCGCCCCCTGCGCGCGCCCATGGTCACGCTATGCATCCATGGCGGCAAGAAAGACAAACTGCGCCCCGGCGACCTGCTGGGTGCACTGACGGGCGACGGCGGGCTGACCTTCGAACAGGTCGGCAAAATCAACATCACCGAGTTCAATGCCTATGTGGCACTGGATCGACAGATCGCCAAGCAGGTGTTCTCCAGGGTGTCGAACAGCAATATCAAGGGCAAGCGGTTCCGGATGCGATATCTGGAAGAGTTCTGAGCGATGAGGTGAGGGACCACGGCCTGGCCACCTTTCAACGGTGCCGGGCCAAGAGCCCTGGGCCACTCTTGCGCGCCGACAGCAATTTTATGGCAGCAGCTTGCGCATCTCTCGCGGGCAATCCCGCACGCAGTGCAAACACAAAGAAAAAAGGCCTGCCGAAAAATCGACAAGCCTTTTTCTAAAACAAAATCTTGGTGGGCCCTGCGAGACTCGAACTCGCGACCAACGGATTAAAAGTCCGCTGCTCTACCGACTGAGCTAAAGGCCCAAGCCCGCTATTATTGCGTCTTTCAGAATCACTGTCAAACGACAGCGTCCTGTTTTCAACACCTTACCAGGCGGGTACCACCGAGCCCTTGTACTGCTCCTCGATGAAGGCCTTGATCGGGGCGCTCTGATAAGCTTCGATCAGAGTCTTGAACTCGGGGCGATCCTTGTCCTGCTCACGCACCACGATCACATTGGCATAGGGCGACTCGGCGGATTCGCGGGCGATGGCGTCCTTGTTGGGATCAAGGCCGGCTTCCAGCGCAAAGTTGGTGTTGATCGCGGCGGCATCGACATCACCCAGCGAGCGCGGCAGTTGAGCCGCATCCAGTTCGACAAAACGCAGCTTGCGCGGGTTTTCGACGATATCGATGGGGGTCGCGCGCAGGCCGGCCTTGGGGTCCAGCTTGATCAGGCCCAGGCTTTCGAGCAGCAGCAGGGCGCGGCCACCATTGGTCGGGTCATTGGGCACGGCAATGCGGCCACCCTCGCCCACTTCGTCCAGCGACTTGACCTTCTGGCTGTAGATGCCGATCGGGAAAATCACGGTCTTGGCAATGCTGACCAAGCCATAGCCGCGGTCGGCATTGGCCGTATCCAGGTAGGGCTGGTGCTGGTAGCTGTTGGCATCCAGGTCACCGGCAGCCAGGGCAGCATTGGGCTGCACATAGTCGCTGAACTCAACGACCTTGATGTCCAGCCCCTGCTTGATGGCCTCTTTCTTGACCTCTTCGAAAATCTGGCCGTGCGGGCCGGCGGTCACGCCCACGGTAATCGACGCATTCTGCGCCCAGGCCGACGAGACGGCAAACAGCGGTGCCAGTGCCAGCGCGGCAGCGGACTTGATCAGGATTCGTTTGTTGAAATTCATGAAAACACTCCAGTCTGCCGTAATCGGCAAGATAAATGACACGAAAAAATACCCCCACGCTTGTCGCTGCGCTCCGGCGACAAAAAATCAGCGATGCGACAAGCGACGTACCAGCCAGTCACCCAGACTCTGCACGGCCTGCACCAGCACGATCAGCACCAGCACCACAATCAGCATCACATCGGGCATGAAGCGCTGGTAGCCGTAGCGAATCGCCAGATCCCCCAGCCCACCACCACCGATGGCACCAGCCATGGCCGAATAGCCGATCAGGCTCACCAGGGTGACCGTAGTCGCCGCGATCACGCTGGGCAAGGCCTCGGGCAGCAGCACCTTGGCAATGATCTGCATCGGCGTGCCGCCCATGGCACGCGCCGCCGTGATCAGGCCGCGATCCACTTCACGCATGGCGTTCTCGGCCACCCGTGCCATGAAGGGAATGGCTGCCAGCGCCAGCGGCACGATGGCGGCACGCGTACCGATCGATGTGCCGGCGATAAGCCGGGTCAGCGGGATGATCGCCACCAGCAGGATCACGAAGGGCACCGAACGCGTGGCGTTGACGATCCCGCCCAGTACCCGGTTGAACACCGGACGCGGCAGCATGCCACGCGCATCGGTCACGGTCAGTGCCACGCCCAGCGGCACACCCACCAGCACGGCAGCCAGACCTGCCACACTCACCATCAGCAGCGTTTCAAGCAGCGAAGTCCACAGCAGGTCAAGCAGTTGCGGATTCATGATTCACTTCTTCCAGAACAATGTTTTTTTGACGGACGGCGGCCTCGGCGGCCTCGATGCGTTCGGCCGCCCCCTGCACCACGACAAACAGGGTCCCCACGGCCACACCCTGGATATCCTCGATGCGGGCCTGCACCAGTGACAGGCGCAGGTCGAACTGGCGCGACAGGTCGGACAGCAGGGCACCGGAATCCTGGCCGGACAGGCCCAGTTTCCAGAGCCGGGCATCCTGCCCCGGCTCGGCGCGTGCCTGGTCCAGGCGGTCGCGCAGCGAAGCCAGCGTCTCATCGGTCAGTTCCGATGCCGTCACGGCCGACACCATGGCACGCGTAATGTCGTGTTCCGGTGCGGCAAAGACCTGCGCCGTCGGCCCGGACTCGACGATATGGCCCTTGTCGATCACGGCCACGCGATCGCACACCTGGCGTACGACTTCCATCTGGTGCGTGATCATGACGATGGTGACACCGGTCTTGCGGTTGATTTCGCGCAGCAGCGTCAGGATCGTGGCTGTGGTTTCCGGATCCAGCGCCGAAGTCGCCTCGTCGCTGAGCAGCACGTCGGGATCATTGGCCAACGCCCGGGCAATGCCCACGCGCTGCTTCTGCCCGCCACTGATCTGCGCCGGATAGCGATCATGCAGGTGTGCCAGTCCCACCAGATCGAGCAGGCGCGCCACGCGCGGTCCGATCTCGCTGGCGGGCACACCGGCGATTTCCAGCGGCAGGGCCACGTTGCCGGCCACGGTACGGCGCGCCAGCAGGTTGAAGCCCTGGAACACCATGCCGATACGCCGCCGCTGCTGGCGCAATTGCGACTCGGGCAATCCTGTCAGCACCTGCCCACCGATGGTGATCGCTCCCTGATCGGGCTGCTCCAACAGGTTGATGCATTGCACCAGCGTGCTCTTGCCCGCACCGCTCGGCCCGATGACGCCGAAGATTTCGCCTTTGCCGATCTCCAGCGAGATCCCGCGCAGCGCGTCGAAACGACCACGCGGCGTGACATAGGTCTTATGAATATTTTCAATATGAATCATGACCGGCCCATTCTGCCAGTAATAAGTAAATCTGGAAAACGCTCTTTTCTCAGATCTATATTTCTAATAGAAATATAAGAAAACACGGGGAATCGGAGGAATACACCATGCCGCCTTGCGCGGCACCAGCCCCGCGAGCAGCGGCCGCGCAGGCCGCTGCATGAACCACACAGGACCCGGGTACGCTCAGCGCGCCCGGGAAATACGCACTTCAGCCCCGCGTCGCTTGACCTCCAGCCCATCGGACGCCAGGATACGCAGCCCTTCGAGTCCCTTGATATAGCTGGAACCCTGCATCTGCATCACGCGGATCTTGTTGCGCATGACCACGGGGTTGTGCTCAGGCATGCCGAACATCCAGACCTCATCGAGGATGCGGGCCGAATTGAATTCGCCGGTATGCTGGGTAGCAGGTCCGAGACACAGCATGTGTCCTTCGCGGCCAAACACCGGATACTGGTCGAGATCGCAGCGCATCTCCAGAATCTGACCGCCTTCGTAGCGCACGCCGGTGTTGAGATCCCACCAGGCTTCGCCAGCCGGCAGGTACACGAACGTAGCCTCGCCCGGTGCCGTGATCGGCGCAACCAGAATGGCCGGGCCCAGCAGAAACTGCAGGTCCCAGGCATGTGCCGCAGGATCATTGGGGAAGGACAGTGCCATCGACCGCTGCACCGGCAACCCGGTACGGGCAGCATCCTCGATCGCCCCCAGCACATAGGGGATCAGGCGATAGCGCCACTCCAGCCAGGTGCGCACATGCGCCTGAACGGACTCGTCAAAGCGCCAGGGCAGGAAGGCTTCCGCCCCCTGCAGGACGAAATTGGCCGAAAAGGTCAGACAGCTCAGCCAGCGCACATAGAGTTCACCATCGAGCGCATCAGCCGGCGCATCGGGATTGCCGAAATAGTGCACCATGGCCGGCACGGCACTGTGCCCGACCGACAGCGCGGCGCGCAGGCTGTTTTCCAGTCCGTCCCAGGTATTGTCGACCTGCGGACCTGCCAGCCAGGGCAGGCGCTGTGCGGCCGGCATGAGATCACGGCTCCAGACGATACCTTCGGGCGGGGTCTTGTGCCCGGCCACGGCATCGAACAGGGCACGCTTGACCAGCAGCGGGTACACCGTGCGCAATACCGCACCGGTTTCGCCACCACGCGCCTCGATGCCATCGGGAATATCAATCTGCACGTCGCAGGCCGGCGCATCAAGACCATCGTCCAGCAGTTGGCGATGTCGCTCGCACCACAGGGCATACACCTCGCGATGGGTCAGGTCCAGCAGGCCGAACGGCTGGCCGGCACTCTGCGCGCAGCCCGGAAACACATACGCCGCGCCGTCCTCACCGGCCAGCAGCCACATGCGGTCTTCCAGCTCCTCGAAAAGCGGGTGATCGGCAGGCACACCAGGAAAACCATAACCGCAGACCTGGGCACTGTGCTTGTGAAACAGCGCCATCAATTGCCGCGCATCCGGGAAACGGGTCGCATCCCATTCCAGCGCCAGCTTGCCCTGCAGGCTCCAGGCCGCAGGGCCGGACAACAGGATGTTGTCGAACGGAATCCGCTCGGCACGCAGCCTCTCGGCCAGTTCGGCCGTCTGCACCGGGGTCGCCTGCGCGTCCTGCTGGACCCAGGCCCCCATGGCCCACAGCACCGGCTGTCCGGCACGCCCTGTCAGTTGCGTGTACTGATTGAGGATTTCGGCCGGTTCGCCCACGAACAGGAACAGGTCCAGTGCGGGGGCCTCGATGTCGATCTGGTATTGATCTGGACTGGACTCGACACCCAGCCAGTGTTCGACACGATGCAGCGTATTGACGTAGATCCCCCAGCCTGCCGGGCTCCAGGCCAGCGGCAGGGCCCGATAGGCGGGCACATCGGACACGACGACTTCGCCTCGACGATCAGGATTGCCCTGGGTTTCACCCAGGCCATAGACCGGCTCGCCTGCCGGCAGGGCAAAGGCAGCCCGCGCAAAAGGCTGGCCGCAGCCGGCCTTGCTGGCTGCTTCGCTCACGACCTCGAAGGGTGCGGCACCCGGCACATCGGCGGTGGACAGCACACAGCGATCGCCGCGATACAGCGCCAGCCGGACCGGATCGACCGAAACTTCCAGGCGGCCATCGCCCTGGTCGAAGCGCCAGCCCTTGCGACCGTCCTCATCGAAGGCAACCGGCGTGGTTTCACCGATCCGCTCGAAACGGGCCAGCAGCATCTCGGCACGCTGGCGGGCGCGGCTGGCAGGTTTTTCTTCTGCCGCCACTCGGGCCGCAGAGTCGCAACGAAAGCGAAACACGCCCGGGGCGTGTGCCTCGACGTACAGCCGCAGATCCGGTCCCGCCTCGAACTCGAACTGGGCCGAATTTTCTGCAAGCAGTTTCAAGGTTTCAAGCGGCGTGGCAGGGCCAGCATCTAACTTGGACAGCACAGCGTATCCCCCGGCAAGAGCCAGTTGCAAAAACACGAAAAGGCTCTATTTTGACGGATTTGGCCACTAAAATAAACTCGTATCCAGTCTGCACGCAGATAAAACGCTCCCGGACCCCATCTGCAGGCATGCGCCGGGGCCGCTTCAGCGCGGCGCGATGGCCTGTAACAGTTCCTGCTCCAGCGGCACCGGCTCTCCCTCCAGCAGGCTGCCGATCACATCGCCAGCCAGCGCCGACCAGGTCACACCCATCGACGCATAGCCCGTCGCCACCCATAGGCCGGCCGCGCCCGGCACCGGACCGATGGCCGGCAGGCGGCCCGGCATCACGACCCGCCAGCCAGCCCAGCCCGGCCACAATCCATCCCGGCCCGATGGCCTGATGCCGGCCTGCAACAGCGGCTGTCCGATGACCGACTGGATCTTCTCCATGATCTCGTGCTGCCCCTGTGGCGACACGCCGGCTTCGACCTGGTGCGGCAGATAGGTCGTGCCCAGCGCGCAGGTCCCACCCAACGCCGGCAGGAAATAACCATTGCCCGAAACAACGCAGCGCGGCACAGCCTTGAGCAGCCCCGCCTCCAGCAGCACGATTTCACCGGCCATGGTAAACATGCTGGCCATGTCCGGCAGCTCTGCCAGCAACCCTGCCTGCGCCAGCAGACCCTGCACCGCAAGGCCATTGGCCAGCACCAGCGTATCGGCCTGCGCAATGACCTGCCCGCCGGCATCCAGCGCCTGCCATTTGCCGGCAGCCTCGCTGGCGACATCCGGCGCAACCGCTGCGCGCCCATCCACATCTGGACCACGTATCTGCGCCACCTGCGCCGGCACCACCTCCACACCCGGCGTGGCCAGCAGTGCCCGACACAGCGCATCAGGCTGCACGCGCAGGCCGTCGGCAAAGAACAGTCCAGCCTGCGTCAGTGGCAGGCCCGCCAGCTCACTCCCCTCCTCGCGGCTGACCGCACGCACCCATTCCGGGGGGAAAGCCAGGGCTGGCACCACATCCTGCGGCGTGGCCCGCTTGAGGTTTTCACCATGCACCTGCACCGTACCGCAATGCAGCGGTCGCGCCTCTGGCGGCAACGCCATCCAGCGCCGCAGGGCACGCTGGCTGCCGGCCCGTGACAGGCGGGCTCGGATATTGTCATCCTTGGAGACGGCGGGCGTCAGCGCAGCGGCGATATGCCCGTCATGGCGAGCCAGATCATGATCAAGCACCGTGACGCGCCAGCCACGCAAGGCCAGCGCCTGTGCCACCCCGGCACCCGCCAGACCACCGCCCACCACGATCGCATGGCGTTCGCCACTGGCCCGATGCGCAGCAAGCTGGGCACCCGAGGATGGCCGGCCATTCCAGTCGTGCGCACGACGCTGCGCCACGGTCATTTCACGCTTGCCGCCAAAGCCTGGCTGGCGTGTCACCTCGAAACCGGCGGTCTCCAGCGCCCGCCGCACGGCTCCCGCACTGGACCAGGTCGCTGCCGTGGCATCCGGCGCACAGCGTCGGGTCAGCCGATGCAGCATCTCACCATCCCACATGTCCGGATTGCGCGACGGCGCAAAGCCATCCAGGAAGTAGGCATCGACTTGCGCCAGGATCTGCCCCGCCAGCACCTGGGCACGTCCGAAGGCCAGCGTCAGGGTCAGCGCGCCGCCCTCGAACTCCAGCCGGTGCAGGCCCGGCAGCAGCGTCGGCCACTGGGCCTGCAACTGCGCCGCCAGCCCAGCCAGCTCCGGCGGCACGCAGGCCTGCTGCAATGCCGCCAGATCAGCCCGGCGAAACGGGTGCGCCTCGATGGAAATCATGTGCAGGCGCTGCGGTCGCGCCGGATCATCACGCCAGCGCCGCCACAGTGCCAGGAAGTTCAGCCCGAGGCCAAAGCCGGTCTCGCAGACCGTGAACGAGGATCGTCCCTGCCAGCGATCCGGCAGACCATTGCCCCGAATGAAGACATGCTCTGCCTGTGCCAGGGCACCATGCACGGTATGGTAGACATCGCCATAGCGATCACTGTAGGGTGTACCTGCATCGTCAAAGGCTGGCGTAGCGGGTTCGAGAGGGATGTAGGGTCCGGCCATGGAGTGCTTGCATCCGGCACACAGGTGCCGTCCAGAAAGGAAAGTCTCGAACTTTACCCCCTTCGTGTCACGATGGCGTTGTCCCGCCTCAATTGTCTGCCCTCAAACTGTCACGACAGACGCGTACACTATCAGGATCCGTTATTCCCTTCAGGATGCATACATGACCGATACCGTTTCCACGACCAGCCTGCACTCTGCACTCAACCTGCCCCAGGCGCTGGACGCGGCCACACAGGCGGCCCATGCCGGTGCCGCCATCCTGCAGGCCCACGCCTACCGCCGCGCCGACCTGATCATCGACCACAAGGCGCGCAACGACCTGGTGTCGCAGGCCGACCGCGACGCCGAGCAGACTATTGTCGATATCCTGACCCGACTCACCCCGCAATACGGCCTGATTGCCGAAGAAACCGGCGGACAGACACATGGCCAGGCCACCTGGTACATCGACCCGCTCGACGGCACCACCAATTTCCTGCACGGCATCCCGCACTATGCCGTCTCGATTGCGTTGATCGCCCACGCCGGCACCGCCATCGCCCCCGATGTCGTCGTCACCGAAGACACCCCTGTGGTGGCCGTCGTCTACGATCCCAGCCGCGAAGAGATGTTCACCGCCGTGCATGGCGGCGGCACCCGCCTGAACAGCCAGCGCGTGCAGTGCTCGCGCACCGATGCACTGGCCGATGCACTGCTGGCGACCGGCCTGCCATTCCGCGATTTTTCCTTTGCCGACGAATACATGCCCATGCTGGACCAGGCCATCCACCAGACCCGCGGCGTACGCCGACTGGGCGCGGCCGCCCTGGACCTGGCCTGGGTCGCCTGCGGCCGCTTCGACGGCTACTGGGAACTGGGCCTCGCCCCCTGGGACGTGGCCGCCGGCACACTGCTGGTACGCGAGGCTGGCGGCATCACCACCGACCTGCGCGGGCGCGATCCCTGGCCCATCAAGGGCGACGTGATCAGCGGCGGACGCCACCTGCATCCCCTGCTGTACGGCATGGTCGAACCTTACCTGCAACGGGGGTAAGTGTCCGCAGTGCGTGGCACTCGGGCATAATATCCATCCGATAGTCTTTGTTCCGACCGCCATGCAACTGCTCGAACCGATCGTCGGCTGGCAAGCCGAGATGGCTGCCCTCCGGCGCGATATCCATGCCCATCCCGAACTGGGCTACGAAGAACACCGCACTTCCGGCCTGATCGCCGACCGGCTGGCTGCCTGGGGCATCCCCGTGATCCGTGGGCTGGCCGGCACCGGCGTGGTGGGCGTCATCAAGGGCAACCGGCCCGACAATGGCCACGCCATCGGCCTGCGTGCCGACATGGACGCCCTGCCCATGCAGGAGGTCAACACTTTCGCCCATGCCAGCACCATCCCCGGCAAGATGCACGGCTGTGGTCACGATGGCCATACGGTCACGCTGCTGTCGGCCGCGCGCTACCTGGCGCAGCACCCCGACTTCGCCGGCACGGTCTATGCCATCTTCCAACCTGCCGAAGAAGGCGGCGCGGGTGCAGAGCGCATGGTGCAGGATGGCCTGTTCGAACGCTGCCCGATGGATGCCGTATTCGGCATGCACAACTGGCCCGGCATGCCGGTCGGCAGCTTCGGACTGTCGAGCGGGCCCATCATGGCCTCCAGCAACGAATTCGACATCGTGATCGAGGGCAAGGGCGCACACGCAGGCATGCCGCACCTGGGCATCGATCCCGTCATGGCGGCCGTGCAGATCGCCCAGGCGCTGCAAAGCATCGTCACGCGCAATCGCAACCCCATCGACGCCGCCGTGCTGAGCGTGACCCAGATCCATACCGGCAGCGCCTACAACGTGGTGCCCAATGAAGCCATCCTGCGCGGCACCGTACGCACGTTCACCGACGTCACCCTCGACCTGATCGAGCGGCGCATGGGCGAAATCGTCGAACACACCGGGCTGGCCCTGGGCTGCAAGGCGCGACTGCGTTTCGAGCGCAACTACCCGCCTACGGTCAACGACGCCATCGAAACAGCCGTCTGTGCGGACGTCCTGACGGCACTGGCAGGCCCCGAGCAGGTCATCACCCAGGTTGAACCGTCGATGGGTGCCGAAGACTTCGCCTTCATGCTGCGCCACAAACCGGGCAGCTATGTCTGGCTGGGCAATGGCGACGGCACGCACCGCGAGGCCGGCGCGGGTGCCGGTCCCTGCATGCTGCACAACGGCAGCTACGATTTCAATGACGACCTGATTCCCCTGGGGGCCACCTACTGGGTGCGGCTGGCCCAGCATCGCCTGGCGCAACCACCGGCACGTTGATCGACACGTCTGGCCAGGACAGTGCCTCCTGCACTGGCCGACAAGCATCGATCAGCCGCCCTGGCCGTCCTCCGGCCCGAACAACCGGGCCAGTTCGACCACGTTGCGCACACCCATTTTCTCGAGCACGCGTGCTCGGTGGACCTCCACCGTGCGCATCGAGATGTTCAGCTCGTCGGCGATCTGCTTGTTGAGCAGCCCCAGCAACACTTTCTGCAGCACATCGACTTCGCGCGCCGACAGTGTAGCCAGCCGCGTCTCGCGCTCCTGCTCGCGGCGGTAGCGGTCCAGGCGCGCCTCGCCCTTGCGCAGGGCGCTCAGGATGCGATCCACCAGATCATTGTCATTGAACGGCTTCTCGATGAAATCGGCGGCACCGCGCTTGAGTGCCTCGACAGCCAGCGGCAGATCGCCATGCCCAGTGAGGAATACCACAGGCTGCGGAGCCTTCCTGGCCAGCAGCCAGTTGAACACCTCGAGGCCGGACATTTCATTCATGCGGATATCCAGCAGGATGCAGCCCTGCAATTCCGGCGTCCAACCTTCGATGAAGGCCTCGCCGGACGGCCAAAGCTGGCTGCGCACGCCGCGCGAATAGAGCAGCCATTCGAGCGAGTCACGAATGGCCGGATCATCGTCGACGACGTGCACCAGTTCCGGCCCGTTTTGTTGTTGGTCCATTCTTATCCCTCCTCCACACCCTCTGCGCAGGGCAGCGAGAACAGGAAAGTCGCCCCTCCTGACGCACCTGCCTCGAACCAGAGATGTCCCTGATGGATCTCCAGGATCGAGCGACAGATATTGAGTCCCATCCCCATGCCTACCGCCTTGGTGGTCACAAACGGCATGAACACCCGCTCCATGACTTCGGGTGCAATGCCATGCCCCATGTCGGCCACGGCCACCAGCGCGCGCTCTTCATGACGCTCGACACTGACCCGCACCACCTTGTCAGGCCCCGTCACATCCTGCATGGCCTCGGTGGCATTGCGGATCAGATTGAGCAGAACCTGCTCGATCAGTACCGGATCGACACTGACGGCCAGATGTGTCTGTGTCGCCTCGAAAGCCAGCCGGACACCTGAACGGCGCGCATCCAGTGCAGCGAAGGCCACGGTGTCCTCGACCAGTCGGACCAGATCGCAATCCTCTCGCTCGGGCTCCCGCTTGCGCACGAAGTCATGGATACGGCGAATGATCTGGCCGGCGCGACGATTCTGCCCCGCCAGGTTCTCGAGTGTGGTGTGCAGACGGGCATGATCGACCGGCTCACGCTGCAGCATGTTCAGACAGCCAGCCGCATAGCTGGCAATGGCAGCCAGCGGTTGATTGAGTTCGTGCGCCAGGGTGGAAGCCATTTCTCCCATGGTGATCAGCCTGCCGGTCTGCTGCAGCCGGTCGGCCTGCTGACTGGCCTGCTCCTCGGCCCGACGCCGGTCGGACACATCGATGATCGAGGCCATCCAGCCCACATGCGTGCCACCGGCATCGATCAGCGGTGCCTCGTACACCATGACATCAAGCGACTTGCCGTCACGCCGCCGGAAGACCGTCTCGAAGCTGTGTGCCGTCGGCACCTGCCCCAGGTTGCGGTGGCGCTCCAGGGTCTCGGAGATAAGGTCAGGCTGCCACCATGGCATGGGCGGCGAGCGACCGATGATCTCGCCCGGCTCCCAGCCCACCATGCGGGCAAAGGCCGGGTTGACGTAGATGATGCGTCCGTCCAGGTCGCGGGCGCGCAGGCCGACCGTGATCGAGTCCTCCATCGCCTTGCGGAACACCTGCTCGCGCCGCAGTGCCTGCTCGGCACGGATGCGCAATTTGAGATGACGGCGCTGCATCCACAGGTTGACCACGGCCAGCAGGGTCAACCCCAGAATCACCGACAGCAGGGTCTGCTGCAACCGTCCGTCCTCGCTGGCCTCGAAGGGGGACAGCGTCAGGAACAGGCCGCTGAATGGCGGATCGAAGGCCATCGTATAGGCAGCGCTGCTGTCGGCCTGGGCATTCGACTTGCTGACCAGGGTATCGCCACCGACGCTGGTCAGCGATACCTGATAGCGCTCGCCGATCCACCAGGGCACGTTGGCGCGCAGCAGGTTGCCCAGCGACAGCACGGCCTCGAGTGTCCCGAGCGGTACATTGCGCTCGCTGAACACCGGCAGCCGCAGCACCGACAGCAGGCGGCCCCGCACGAAGACCGGCGGGCTCCACTGGGCCCGGCTGGGCTGTCCCTGCGTACGCGGCGGCACGCCGACCGTCGGCAGCATCGCCATGTCATCCTGCAGGCCCGGGTCGCCTACGGGCGCAATGGCATCGAGCGTGCCATCGATGCGACGCAGGGCGATATAGACCAGTTCGGCGTGATTGGCCTCCATGTGGCGTGCCCGCGCCAGGGTATTGGCCGGCAATTCGGAAGACTGCCCCATCTCGGCAGCCAGCCGATAGAGATTGCTTTCATGGCTTTCGAGCTGGAAACGCAGCGTCTGCTCGACCCACAGGGTATCGCGCACCAGTTTTTCGCGTTGTTCCACCCTGATATCACGCTCATTCATCCACATGAACGCGGCAATCAGCGCCACGATCAGCAGGATCGCAATAATCGGAATGATGGCGACGACAGCCCCGCCCTGAGAAGGGGTGCCCGGATCGGGCGAGCGTGACTGCGCGGGAAGGTTGACCGGCACTTCGGATTTCCACAATAGCAAAAGAGGATTATTGCCTCTATTCTCGCGCTCTGTCGTGCCTAAAAGCCGGCAATACACATAAGGGATAACCCTAAAATTATTATCGGAGGAAACACATGAAGCGTATTTTCGCAGCAGGCCTGGCCGCCGCCGCACTCTGCACCAGTGCCGCCAGCCTCGCCCAGGACGCCCCCATCATCATCAAATTCAGCCACGTCGTGTCGCCCGACACGCCCAAGGGCAAGGGTGCCGACCGCTTCAAGCAACTGGCCGAGCAGTACACCGACGGCAAGGTCAAGGTCGAGGTCTATCCCAACTCGCAACTCTACAAGGACAAGGAAGAACTCGAAGCCCTGCAACTGGGTGCCGTCCAGATGCTGGCCCCGTCGCTGGCCAAGTTCGGTCCGCTGGGCGTGCGTGAATTCGAGGTATTCGACCTGCCCTACGTTTTCCAGAACAAGGAAGACCTGCGCAAGATCACCGATGGCGAAGTCGGCCAGGGCCTGCTGGACAAGCTCCAGCCCAAGGGCATCACCGGCCTGGCCTACTGGGACAACGGCTTCAAGATCATGAGTGCCAACAGCCCGCTGCAGACCCCCGACGATTTCCTGGGCCTGAAGATGCGCATCCAGTCCTCCAAGGTACTCGAGTCGCAAATGAAGGCTCTCGATGCCGTGCCCCAGGTGATGGCCTTCTCCGAGGTCTACCAGGCCCTGCAGACCGGCGTGGTCGATGGCACCGAGAACCCGCCGTCGAACATGTACACCCAGAAGATGCACGAAGTGCAGAAGCACGCCACGCTGTCCAACCACGGCTACCTGGGCTACGCAGTGATCGTCAACAAGAAGTTCTGGGACGAACTGCCGGCCGACGTGCGCGCCAACCTGGAAAAGGCCATGGACGAAGCCACCACCTACGCCAACGACATCGCCCAGCAGGAAAACGATGATTCGCTGGCTGCTATGCGCGCTTCCGGCAAGACCACCTTCCATGAACTGAGCGACGCAGAGCGCCAGGAATGGATTGCCGCGCTCGAGCCCGTGCACAAGGAAATGGCCTCGCGCATCGGCCAGAGCACCATCGACGCCGTCAACAGCGCCCTGGGCCGCTGATCCCTGCCTTGCCGTCGCAACGCAGGACTGCCATTCATGGCAGTCCTGCGGCTGACTCCCGGAGTCTCCCATGTTTTCAAAAATTCTCGATCGCTTCGAAGAGAACCTGATCTCGCTGCTGATGATCTCGGCCGTGGTCATCATCTTCATCGCCGTCTGCCAGCGCTACTCGATCGGCCTGATTGCCGACCTGATCGGCTGGAGCCGCCAGAATGACTACCCCTGGCTGCAACAGCAGGCTCGCTCGGCCTATCGCAGCCTGAGCGGCATCAACCTGCTCTGGGCCCAGGAACTCTGTATCTACCTGTTCGTCTGGATGGCCAAGTTCGGTGCTGCCTACGGCGTACGCCTGGGCATCCACGTCGGCGTTGACGTCCTGGTCAACATGGTCTCGCCGCCCCTGCGCAAGACCCTGGTCGTCATCTCCATTCTGGCCGGCGTCCTGTTCACCGCCATCGTCGCCTGGATCGGCGGCAGCTTCACCTGGGACATCGCCAAGACCGGCACCGTCTCGCCCGACCTCGAAATCGAGATGTGGATCGTCTATCTGGCCGTGCCCGCAGGCTCGGCGCTGATGTGCTTCCGCTTCCTGCAGACCCTGGTCACCTACCTGCGCACCGGCGGCCTGCCACACCATGGTCACGGCATGCAGGAAGAGCTTGAAGAAGAACTGCTCAAACCGGAGGCGGCAAAAGCATGAATACCCTGATCATTTTCCTGTTGCTGCTGGTGCTGCTGCTGACCGGCATGCCGGTCTCGATCGCGCTGGGTCTCACGGTGATGACCTTCCTCTTCACCATGACCAATGTGCCCATGGACAGCATCGCGCTCAAGCTGTTCACCGGGATCGAGAAATTCGAAATCATGGCCATCCCGTTCTTCATCCTGGCGGGCAGCTTCCTCACCCACGGGGGGGTGGCCAAGCGGATGATCCGGTTTGCCACCTCGATGGTCGGCCACCTGCCCGGCGGCCTGGGCCTGGCCGCCGTGCTGGCCTGCGCACTGTTCGCCTCGATCTCCGGCTCCTCGCCGGCCACCGTGGCGGCCATCGGTTCCATCATCATGCCGGCCATGGTCAAGCAGGGCTTCCCCGCCAAGTTCGGTACCGGCATCGTGGCCACCTCGGGCGGCCTGGGTATCCTGTTGCCGCCGTCGATCGTGATGGTGATGTACGCCGTCGCCACCAGCGGCATGATGGTCGAAGGCCCGGATGGCGAGCGCATCGCCTCGGCCTCCATCGGTCAGTTGTTCATTGCCGGCGTGGTACCGGGCCTGATCCTGGCCTTCATGCTGGGCGTGACCACCATGTACCGCGCCTGGAAGCACAACTACCCCCGCCAGCCCAAGGCCAGCTGGGGCGAGCGCTGGACGGCATTCCGGGAGTCGGTCTGGGGCCTGATGCTGGTCATCATCGTGATGGGCGGGATCTACAGCGGTGTGTTCACGCCGACCGAAGCGGCCGCCATGAGCGCCGTGTACGCCTTCATCATCGCCGTGTTCGTGTACCGGGACATCAAGCTGCGCGACGTCAAGAAGATCGTGCTCGACTCGGCAGCCATGAGCGCGATGCTGCTGTACATCATCACCAACGCCGTGATGTTCGCCTTCATCCTGACCTCCGAGCAGATCCCGCAGGGCATTGCCGCCTGGATCGTCGACCAGGGCCTGGGTGTGGTGGCCTTCCTGCTGTTCGTCAACGTGCTGCTGCTGATCATCGGCATGGTGATGGAGCCGTCCGGCCTGATCCTGATCATGGCCCCTATCCTGTTCCCCGTCGCCATGAAGCTGGGCATCGACCCGGTGCACTTCGGCATCATGCTGGTGGTAAACATGGAAATCGGCCTGGCGACACCACCCGTAGGGTTGAACCTGTACGTGGCATCCAGCATCTCCAAGCTGGGGCTGACAGATGTCACCAAGGCAACCTTCCCATGGCTGATCACGGGGCTGATCTTCCTGATGATGATCACGTTCATCCCCGAAATCACGCTCTGGCTGCCACGCCTGACCGGCTGGCTGTAATCGCGCGCACACCCGGCCCCGCCGTTGCAACGGCAGGCCGGGTCTGCGAATTGCGATACGATGCGCCCCCTCTGCGGGGCGCATTTTCATTGTGCAACCAACTGAATGCCTTGATCAGAAAATGCCGGCAGGCCATTCAGTTTTGGCGAAGTCAGTCTTTTGAATCTCTTCAGCCGGGAATACCCGATTCGTGACATCCACAATAGGAAAGCCCTGACCGCTCCTTTACGCTGTCCTCAATGCCGCCACAGGCAGGCACGCAGGGTCAACACCCTGGATGCAAAAACATATTGGAGACACACATGAAACGCTTGATTACCGCAAGCCTGGCCGCAGCGCTGTTCTGCGCCAGCCCGTTCGCCCAGGCGCAGGACGCCCCCATCATCATCAAGTTCAGCCACGTCGTCGCCCCCGACACGCCCAAGGGCAAGGGTGCCGACCGCTTCAAGCAACTGGCCGAGCAATACACCGACGGCAAGGTCAAGGTCGAGGTCTATCCCAACTCGCAGCTCTACAAGGACAAGGAAGAACTCGAGGCCCTGCAACTGGGTGCCGTCCAGATGCTGGCCCCGTCGTTGTCCAAGTTCGGCCCGCTGGGCGTGCGCGAATTCGAGGTGTTCGACCTGCCCTACATCTTCCGCAGCAAGGAAGACCTGCGCAAGGTCACCGACGGCGCAGTCGGCAAGAACCTGCTGGACAAGCTCCAGCCCAAGGGCATCACCGGCCTGGCCTACTGGGACAACGGCTTCAAGATCATGAGCGCCAACCGCCCCATGCAGACGCCGGATGACTTCTTCGGCCTGAAGATGCGCATCCAGTCCTCCAAGGTGCTGGAATCCCAGATGCGGGCGCTCGATGCCGTGCCTCAGATGATGGCGTTCTCCGAGGTCTACCAGGCCATGCAGACCGGCGTGGTCGACGGTTCGGAAAATACACCGTCGAACATGTATACCCAGCAGGTCTACGATGTGCAAAAGCATGCCACCCTCTCCGACCACGGGTATATCGGCTATGCGGTGATCGTCAACAAGAAGTTCTGGGACGAACTGCCGGCCGACGTGCGCGCCAACCTGGAAAAGGCCATGAACGAAGCCACCCTCTACGCCAACGACATTGCCCAGCAGGAAAACGATGCCGCACTGCTGGCCATGCAGGCCACCCGCAAGACCACCTTCCACGAAATGACAGACGCCGAACGCCAGCAATGGATCGAAACACTGGAACCCGTCCACCAGGAAATGGCCTCCCGCATTGGCCAGGAAACCATCGACGCCGTCTATCAGGCGCTGGGCCGCTGACCATCCGCCATCGGGGGGACCAGCCCTAGCAGGTGTCCACCAGCCTGCTGCAGCAGGCCGGCAATCCCCAGGCCGGACACAGAGGCCAGGCCAGCACAATGCGCTCCTCAGGGAGCGCATTTTCTTTCATGGAATTGACCTATCGGCTCGGGTAAAATGATGGGCTGCCCAATACAGGAACAGGCCCGGGCAATGGGCCTGCCCGCCCTCGATCCCGGAGTCGGCCATGACTGCTGCCAGCGAATCCCGAACTGACCTGCCTGCCGACCGTGACCCCGTGTTGCGCATGATGCCCATGCCGACCGACGCCAATTTCCATGGCGACGTATTTGGTGGCTGGATCATGGCCCAACTCGACATCGCCGGAGCCATCCCCGCCTACCGCCGTGCACGCGGACGGGTGGCCACCGTGGCGGTCAACGCCATTCAGTTCCGCCAGCCGGTATTCGTCGGTGACCTGCTCAGTTTCTATGCCGACGTCATCCGTACCGGCACCACCTCGATCACGGTCGAGGTCGAAGTCTATGCACAACGCCAGGACGGCAGCATCGTCAAGGTCACGGAAGCCACGCTGACCTATGTCGCCACCGATGACAGCCGCCAGCGCCGCCCCCTGCCACCGCTGGAGTCGACTGCCCCATGACGCAGGAAGAAATCATCGCCCGCCCGCTGCGCCGCCTCGACCCTGAGGATGCCCAGGAGGCGCTGACGCGCATCCAGGATGTGCTGCACCGCCAGCAACTGGTTTCTGATCTGGTTCATCGACAAGAGGCGGGAGACGAACGCGCCGGCCTGGTCGAGTCCGTGGTCCAGCGCCAGCACGAAAGCGAAATCAAGGCACTGCTGGATGACCTCCATCCTGCCGACATCGCCTTCATCCTCGAATCCCTGCCCAAGACCGAGCGCCAGGCCGTCTGGCAACTGGTCGGCACCGAGCACGATGCCGACGTGTTGCTCGAGGTCGATGACTGGGTTCGCGAATCGCTGATCGAGGCCATGGACCGCCAGGACCTGGTGGCCGCGACCGAAACCCTTGATGCCGACGAACTGGCCGACCTCGCGCCCGACCTGCCGCCCGATGTGGTGGCCGAGGTCCAGAAGGGCCTGACCGAAGACGAGCGCGCCCAGTTGATCGAGGCCATGGGCTACCCCGAGGACAGCGTCGGTGCCATCATGGATTTCGACATGGTCCGGGTCCGGGAGGGCACTACCCTCAAGGCCGTGCTGCGCTATCTGCGCCGCATGCGCGAACTGCCCGACCATACCGACCAGATCTTCGTGGTGGATCGCCAGGGCCGCCTGCAGGGCACGCTATCGCTGTCAAGCCTGCTGGTGGGCGATCTCAAATCCAAGGTCCAGGACGTACTGAGCCCCGATTACCTGTCACTCAGTCCGCTCGACTCCGATGCCGATGCGGCACGCGCATTCGAACGCTACGATCTGGTTTCGGCACCCGTGGTCGATGAACAGGGTCGCCTGGTCGGCCGCGTCACCATCTCCGAGGTGGTGGACGTGATCCGTGAAGACTCCGAAGAGCAGGCGCTGTCACGCGCCGGTATGCAGGAAGAGGACATCTTCGCCCCGGTCGGCATGGCGCTGCGCAACCGTGCGCCCTGGCTGTTCCTCAACCTCTGTACGGCAGCCACGGCAGCATTCGTGGCCTCGCAATTCGAAGATACGGTCAGCCACATCGTGGTGCTGGCATTCCTGATGTCGATCGTTGCCGGCATCGGCGGCAACTCCGGCAACCAGACCATGACCATGATCATCCGCGCCCTGGCCATGGGCCGCATCACCGGTCACAACGTCTGGCAACTGGTCAAGCGTGAAATGACCATCACCGTGCTGGTGGGCCTGTGCGGCAGTGTTGGTGCCGCCCTGTTCGCCTGGCTGATCTCCCGGTCGATCCCGGTCGCGCTGGTCATGATGGCGGCCATGGTCTGCAACATGCTGGTGGGCACCACCATCGGCGTACTGGTGCCCATGCTGCGCGCCCGCTTCGGCAAGGACCCTGCCATGGGTTCGTCGGTACTGCTGACATTCGCCACCGACTCGCTGGGTTTTTTCATCTTCCTGGGACTGGCGACGCTGTTCCTGCTCTGAGGCGGCAGCCGCAGATCAAGGCCGGGCCCTGAACGCCCGGCTGACATACCGCCAGGGCAGACAGCCCAGCAGGATGACGATAGCGCCGCCGATCACGGTATCGAGCAGGCGCTGCAGCGCGTCATCCACACTGCCCGTACCGGGCACGATCACATCGACCAGCATCAGGATCAGCGGCGTCAGAAAAACCGCCTGCAGGATGTACGAACGCTGCATGGCCCAGGGCAAAACACCAGCCAGCAATCCCATGATCAGCACAAACAGATAGCCCTTGGGTACCGCTGCCAGGATCAGGGCACCGATGGCTACCCCCACGACCGTACCGATGATGCGCTGCAAGGCCCGATCATGGATGGAACCGAAATCAGGCTTCATCACCAGGCCGACGGTCAGAGGAATCCAGAACCAGTGAAGTGAGCTGTCCAGCCAGCGCGCGCTGTAGGCCACGCCCAGGCAAAGCGCCAGTGCCATCGCCTGTTGTACTGCCGTGCCGACACATGCCGCAGGCCGGGATGTCGTCGAGGCGGCCACAGGCGCAGCAGCAGTCTCTGGCCCATCCTGGGCATGCCAGCCACGCACCAGGATCTCTGCGCCCAGCAACAGCGCGTAAAAGGCCGCTCCGACCAGGTACAGCAATGCAGGCTCCCAGAAAGGCGCAATGGCCGGGACGCCCAGCGCAATCGATGCCACCAGCAGGGTTTGCAAGGTGCCGATCGACAGCATGCGCCCTCGGCTGTTCAATAGACCGGCACCCAATCCGATCAGCGCCATGCACAGTACCACCAGCCCCCAGGGAAGCAGCCCCAGGTAGCCTGCCAGGTAACCGAGCGCACCGATCGGTGCGGAGACCGCAATCGTCAGGCAAACCTCGCGATAGGGGCCGTAACGCTCTCCGGTTGCCATCATCAGGCATCCCATGGCGATCCACATGCCCGTCATGATGTCATCCAGCGCAAGCCCGACAGCGAATGGCAAGCCGATGGAGCATGCGGCGCGTACGGCACGGCTCCATCGCCACGTCGCCGGCTTCATGTGCAACAGGCCTTGCCCATGCTCATCGTGCAGGAAGGTGTCGGCTGATACAGGCATGGGCACTCCTATCCGAAGACGCCTGATGTGAACGGATCACCGCTCACATCATTGAACAAACCCATGCGGACTCAGAACGTATCCCAATCCGCATCATGATTTGCTGAATTGGACTCCCTTTCCGCCTTGGGTGCAGCAGGCGGGGCAAGCTTGGCTGAGGCACGGGGCGGGTGCCCCGATACTACAGTCTTGGCCGGTGCACCTGCACGAGATGGTACAACAGGTCGTGCTGCAGGCGCTGAACGTCGAGGAGCCAACGCCTGGGCAGGAGCCTGGCCCTCTGCCAGCCTGAAGATACTGACCAGTTGTACCAGTTGTGCCGCCTGATCCTGCAGGCTCCCGGCTGCCGCAGTTGACTCTTCGACCAGGGCAGCATTTTGCTGCGTGACCTGGTCCAGCTGATTCACTGCATCGCTGACCTGGGAAATGCCTTGCGTCTGCTCGTGTGTCGCGGTACCGATTTCCGTGATCAATTCTGCCACACGACCGGCCTGGGACACGATCTGGTCAATCGTCACGCCAGCCTCGCTCACCAGGCGAGACCCGGTTTCCACGCGCGACACGCTGTCCTCGATCAATGCCTTGATTTCACGCGCAGCCTGCGCGGACTTCTGCGCCAGCGTCCTCACCTCTGCCGCCACCACCGCAAACCCACGTCCCTGCTCTCCTGCGCGGGCCGCTTCTACCGCCGCATTCAAGGCAAGAATATTGGTCTGGAAAGCAATCGAGTCAATCACGCTGATGATGTCGCTGATCTTGCGCGAACTGGTGGATATCTCACCCATGGTCTCGACCACATTCCCCACCACCATGCCACCCTGGGCTGCCGTCGCACTCGCCTGGTTTGCCAGTTCAGAAGCGGCATGCACCGTGTCGGCATTCTGGCGAATGGTTGAGTTCATCTCCTCCATGGAGGCCGCAGTCTGCTCGAGATTGGCCGCCTGCGCTTCCGTACGCTGGCTAAGATCGGCACTGCCGGCCGCTACCTGGCGGGCACCGGTCGCGATCGACTCGCTGCTGCGCCGCACATCATTGACCATTCTGGACAGGTTGGCCCGCATGGACTCCATCGCGGCCAGCACGCTGCTCTCATCCCCCTCTTCGATCCGCACCCGAACCGCCAGGTTGCCATTGGCGACCTGCTGTGCCATCTCAGCGGCATAGGCTGGCTCACCACCAAGCTGGCGCTTGATGCTGCGGGTAATCCACCACGCAATCACGGCCCCCAGCAACGCGGCCGCCAGGGCCAGGGCCAGCATGACCCTGCTCGCCAACGCAGCCTGGGCCTCGACCTGATTCACCAGGTCAGACACCCTCTGCCGCTGATATTGATCGATCTGCTCAAGCACCCCAAAATATACTGCCTGCGCCGGTTGCAACTCTTGCTCAAGTACCTTGCGCCCTTGATAGGACTCCTGCGCCAAGGCGTGCGTCAGCAACCTGCGAAATATCTCCAGATAGACCACTCGCGTCTGGGTCAGTTTGCCAAACAGCTCCTTGCCCCGTTCCGACAGCATCGTCGCCTCCATTTTTTTCAGGAGGTCAATGTTTTCTGCGCTGGCATTTTCAAACCAGCGCTTTTCCGCTTCCATTTTCTGGACATCAGACGTCAGCAACATATTCCGGATGGCAATCGCTGCGCCATCGAGGTTCGAAGACATTTTCTGCACCAAGGCAACCTTGGCAAGGTGATCTGTTTCCAACAGCACAATATCTTCGCTCAGGCGATCCAACTGCACACGCCCGATCAGCGCCAGAGCCAGGGCCAAGACAATAAGGGAGGCAAAACCGAGACCGAGCAGCTTGCCCAGTTTTATATTTTTTAAATTGAACATAGCGATACAACAATAGCCACAAAGGAGGCAGTCAATGAGAAGAATAAAGATTAGCGACCAAAGACCACCACATGAAAACAACACACATCAACATGCAAAACATCAGGAATGAAATAAAACCCATAGGCCTCCAAGCCAGACCGGCCGCAAATACGGTCGCGTCGATTTCAAAAATTATTCATCCCTTGTGGCACGCATAAAAAATGGGAGGCTTTCGCCTCCCATTCATCATTCACTGAAAACAGTGTTGCCATTATTATTTTTTTATTAAGTCATCTTGTCGCTATCGTTGTCAGGCCAGCCGTCCGTGGCAGTGCTTGAACTTCTTGCCGCTGCCGCAAGGGCAAGGCTCGTTGCGCCCCACCTTGGGCAGACCCTGCAAGTCATGCTCGGCACCAGGCGGCAGGCCAGCCTCGGCACCCAGCGCCTCGTCGTAGTCCAGAGAATGATGCTCCTGCACGTTTTGTACGGCAGGCTGGGCAGCCTGCGCCTCGGCCTGTTCGACCTGCTCGGCAGACTGGATGCGAACCGTCATCAACACGCGCACTACATCCATGCGGATGCGGTCCAGCATGTTGGAGAACAGCTCAAAGGCTTCGCGCTTGTATTCCTGCTTGGGATTCTTCTGCGCATAGCCGCGCAGGTGGATCCCCTGACGCAAGTGATCCAGCGACGCCAGATGTTCGCGCCACTGCGCATCGATGGCCTGCAGCAGAATGGAGCGCTTGAACTGCCCCCACATTTCGACACCCACACGCTCGACCTTGGTCTGGTAGGCCTCGCGCGCAGCGGTCAGCACACGCTCGAGCAGATCGTCGTCGGTCAGGTTGGGTTCCTTGGCCAGCATGTCAGCCAGGGGCAGATCGAGCTGCCATTCGTTGCGCAATGCCTTCTCGAGATTTTCGATATCCCATTGCTCTTCGACCGAGTCGGCCGGCACATAACGCCGGACCAGCTCTTCGAAGGTCGCATCGCGCAGATTCTCGACCATGTCGGCTGCGGACTGCGCTTCCAGCACTTCATTGCGCTGTCCGTACAGCACCTTGCGCTGGTCATTGGCGACATCATCGTATTCAAGCAATTGCTTGCGGATATCGAAGTTGCGGCCCTCGACCTTGCGCTGTGCCGATTCGATCGAACGGGTCACCATGCCAGCCTCGATCGGCTCGCCTTCCGGCAGGCGCAGGCGCTCCATGATGGCGCGCACGCGATCACCGGCGAAGATACGCATCAGGGAATCATCGAGCGACAGATAAAAGCGTGACGAACCCGGATCGCCCTGGCGCCCCGCACGGCCACGCAACTGGTTGTCGATACGACGCGACTCATGGCGCTCGGTGCCGATAATGCGCAGACCGCCCGCTGCCTTGACCTGCTCGTTGGCAGGCTTCCACTCATCCTTGATCTGAGCAGTGCGTGCCTGCTTGTCCGCTTCGCTCAGCGTTTCGTCGGCCATGATCAGGTCGACCTGCTTGTCGATACTGCCCCCCAGCACGATATCGGTACCGCGACCGGCCATGTTGGTGGCGATGGTGATGTGGCCCGGCTTGCCGGCCTCGGCCACGATCATGGCTTCGCGGGCATGCTGCTTGGCGTTGAGCACTTCGTGCGGCAGCTTGGCCTTCTTGAGCATGTCCGCCAGCAACTCGGAATTCTCGATGCTGGTGGTGCCGACCAGCACCGGCTGGCCACGTTCGTGGCAGTCACGGATGTCGGCCAGGATGGCGTTGTATTTTTCCTGGTCGGTCTTGAAGATCTGATCATTCTGGTCGATACGGACCATCGGCCGGTTGGTCGGAATGATGACCGTTTCGAGACCGTAGATTTCCTGGAACTCGTAGGCTTCGGTATCGGCCGTACCCGTCATGCCGGCCAGCTTGGCATACATGCGGAAGTAGTTCTGGAAGGTGATCGAGGCCAGGGTCTGGTTCTCGTTCTGGATCTTCACGCCTTCCTTGGCCTCGACCGCCTGATGCAGGCCGTCGGACCAGCGCCGTCCGGTCATCAGGCGACCGGTGAACTCATCGACGATGATCACTTCACCCGATTGCACTACATAGTGCTGGTCGCGGTGGAACAGGTTGTGCGCCCGCAGCGATGCCATCAGGTGATGCAGCAGCGTGATGTAGCGCGGATCGTACAGCGACTCGCCCTCGGGCAGCAGCCCGAGCTGGGTCAGGGTGGCCTCGGCCTTTTCGTGACCGGCTTCCGACAGGTGGATCTGCTGCGCCTTCTCATCCACCCAGAAGTCGCCCTCGGGTTCCGGCTCATGCGGTTTGGGTTCGCCAGCCATGCGCGTGAGCATACCGGGAACGACATTCATGCGAATGTACATTTCGGTATGGTCTTCGGCCTGGCCGGAGATGATCAGCGGCGTACGCGCCTCGTCGATCAGAATGGAATCGACTTCATCCACCACGGCGAAATTCAGGACACGCTGGCGCCGATCCTCGGCACGGTACTCCATGTTGTCGCGCAGGTAGTCGAAACCGAATTCGTTGTTGGTTCCGTAGGTGATGTCGGCCTGGTAGGCAGCCTTTTTCTCGTCGTTGGGCTGCTGCGGCACCACCACGCCGACCGTCAGCCCCAGGAATCGATACAGGCGCCCCATCCACTCGGCATCGCGACGTGCCAGGTAGTCGTTGACGGTGACCACGTGCACGCCCTTGCCCGAAATGGCATTCAGGTAGGCCGGCAGTGTCGCCATCAGGGTCTTGCCCTCGCCCGTGCGCATTTCGGCGATCTTGCCCTGGTGCAGCACCATGCCGCCGATCAACTGCACGTCGAAGTGGCGCATGCCGAACACACGCTTGCCGGACTCACGCACGACCGCGAACGCCTCGGGCAACAGCGCATCGAGCGACTCACCTTTCTGGTGACGTGCCTGGAACTCGGCCGTCTTGGCGCTGAGGGCCTCGTCGCTCAGAGCGGAGACGGTGCTTTCGAGCGCATTGATCTGCGCGACCTGCTTGCGATACTGTTTGAGCAGTCGGTCATTGCGGCTGCCGATAAGTTTTTTGAGCAGAGATACCATGCTGGCTTCGATGTAGTTGGCGGATGATCGCAGAAAACACACCAGTGTACCGCAACCGGGGAGGGCTTCGTTGCAGGCCCGTCGGGATGCCTGCAGCGGGGTGATGGGTCAACTGACCGACATCCTCAATTCACCGCAGCCGCCTCCTGCGTCACCATGCCGATGGCATCCGCCATTTTCACGGGACTGTCGGCGGCAGCCAGGAACAGCTTGGGATCGAGAGGCTGCCCTGCCATCCGCACCTCGAAGTGCAGGTGCGGGCCGGTAGAGCGGCCCGTGGAGCCGACCTTGGCGATTTCCTGGCCTCGCTCGATCAGGTCACCCGGCTTGACCAGCAGCTTGGAGGCATGCGCATAGCGCGTGATCAGACCATGACCATGATCGATGACGACCATATTGCCATAGCCACTGCTGAACTCGGCTTCGATCACCATGCCGCTGGCCGCAGCCACGATGGGTGTTTCACGCGGTGCGGAAAAATCCAGGCCTTCGTGCATGGCATAACGCCCCGTCACCGGATTGCGGCGCCAGCCATAGGAAGAAGAAAGATAGGGATAATTCTTGACCGGCATGGTCGTAGGCAGACGCACCCGGTCGGCCTCACGGTAGGCCATCGCAGCCTCGAACAACGCCAGGCGGTCCTTGTGCACATCCAGACGCTCCACCAGGCTGTCCAGTTCCCGGCCCAGCGACTGCGCAGAACGGTCCGCATTATTGCTGGTCGACATGCCATCGATCGCATCAAAGGCGTCGCCTGTCCCTGCATGCTCCCAGTCCATTGGCGGCTCATCCATGATCTGGCCCTCGCTGAGCGGCGCAGCCGTCAGGTCATCCGCCTTGACATAAGGAATATCGGCCATGCGGGCCACGCGTTGCGACATGGCATCGATATTGAGCAACTGGGCTTCCAGCACGCCCACCCGGGCAGCCAGCAAATTGACATTCTCGCGTACGAACGAAGCATCACGCCCCAGATCCTCGGTCGCCTGGAAGCGCAAGCCCGTCCCGACCTGAACTGGCTTATCATAGTGACGCTGCAACAGCGCACCGGCTGCGGCCGAAGCCAGAAGGGCCAACGCCATGACCAGCACCAGCGGCATGCCGCTCAGCTTCCAGCGTCCGGCCCGTCCCGACCGGCTAATGCGCATTGCTATTTTCATTCCTGCCTGTCCTGCATCCTGTTCATATTGACTGTATCCATGACCCGTCGCGTTCCCGGCCGATCTCCTGCCCGCTCCTCAGGCCATACCGTCACCGGCTGGCTGGGCCACGACCAGCGCGCCGCCAATGTCATGGCGATGGCGCAATACCACCTGCGGCTCGAGCAGGCGCTGGCACAACTGCTGCCCACCGGCTTCGGTACCGATATCCGCATCGCTCGCGTCGACGCGCAGCAACTGGTCCTGGCCGTACCCGGCCCGGCACATGCGGCCAAGCTCAGGCAGATGGCACCTTCGCTTGCGCAGAAGCTGCAGGCAGGCGGATGGCAGGTCGGCGAGATCCGCGTACAGGTCCAGGCAGGCCTCACGGCCGTCCTGCATCCTGCATCTCGCCCCCCCAAATCGGTCACGCCCCTGGGGCCACAGGCGCTGGATGCATTCCAGCAGTTGCATGACCACCTGCAACCGGGAGAACTGGCCGATGCCGTGGCCCGTCTGCTGGCGCATCACGGCACCGGAAACAAGACCTGAAAGGCCTTCACCCAGATACGATCCGGTGCCTGGCACCGGTTGCTGCATACCTGACCCGAGCAGGATCAGGCGAACTTCCAGTCCCGCTGGAAAGTCACCGGGACGTTCTCATCAGATGTATAGGACACGAGTTCCCAGGCATCCTGGCGCGCCAGCACGGCACGCGCCAACTGGTTGTTGAGGCCGTGGCCGGACTTGCTGGCGACATAGCGCGCCACCAGCGGATGACCGATCAGGTACAGATCACCAATCGCGTCGAGAATCTTGTGCTTGACGAACTCGTCTTCGTAACGCAGCCCGTCGGCATTGAGCACACGGTATTCGTCCATGACAATGGCGTTGTCGAGACTGCCGCCACGGGCCAGGCCCATCGAACGCAGCGCCTCGACTTCGTTGACGAAACCGAAGGTGCGCGCACGCGCCACTTCGCGCACATACGAATGCCGGGCGAAATCGATTTCGGCGAAGCTGGCTGTCGAATCAATGGCCGGATGGCGGAAATCGATGGAAAAATTCAGTGCATAGCCGTCGTAGGGCTCCAGGCGCGCCCACTTGGCCTTGGGGCCTTCGCCTTCACGCACTTCGACCGGCTTGAGAATCTTGAGGAACCGCTTGGGTGCCGACTGCTCGACCAGCCCGGCCGAACGCAGCAGATACACGAAGGTACCGGCGCTGCCGTCCATGATGGGCACTTCTTCGGCAGTCAGGTCGATATGGATGTTATCGATGCCCAGACCTGCCAAGGCCGACATCAGGTGTTCGACCGTGGAAACACGCACATTGCCCTGCTGCAGCACGGAAGCCAGACGCGTATCGTGCACCATGTGCGCCTGCGCGGGGAGATCCACCACCTCGGGCAGATCCACGCGATGGAACACAATGCCGGTGTCCGGCGCGGCCGGACGCAGCACCAGTTCGACCCGAAGACCGGAGTGCAGGCCAACGCCTGTCGTGCGAACGATATTCTGGATAGTGCGCTGTCGAAACATGGGCAATGTAAAAAACGCAAAATCGGATTGTAGCGCCGTTACTGCCGTGACGCGACAACCCGGCCATCACGCCGCGCCTGGGGGACGCAACGCGATGGCGAGTGAGAGAGTTGGAACGGATATGAACCGTTAAGTTCAATCCGCCTGCTTGCGCAGGAAAGCCGGAATGTCGAAATGGTCCATGCCAGCCGTTTCCATGGCGCGTACCTGGGCAGTTGCCTGACCACGCTCGCGCATGCGGATCACGGTCGGGATTTCCAGGCCGCCGCCTTGCTGCTGTGCCACCGGCATATCGTCGGTACCGGTACGCACTGCCGTTTCGGCATCATGAACCAGTTGCGGACGCGATACTGCACGACCCAGGCCTGTCGCGACCACGGTCACGCGCAGGTCTTCGCCCATGCTCTCGTCGTAGGCCGTACCGAAAATCACGGTGGCATCTTCGGACGCATGCACACGGATGGTATCCATGATCTCACGGGTTTCGCGCATCTTGAGCGACCGGCTTGCCGTGATATTGACCAGCACGCCACGCGCACCGTTGAGGTCGATACCCTCCAGCAGCGGGCACGCAATGGCCTGCTCGGCAGCAATCTTGGCACGCTCCGGGCCCTTGGCCACGGCAGTGCCCATCATCGCCTGACCCTGCTCGCCCATGATGGTCTTCACGTCTTCGAAGTCGACGTTCACATTGCCTTCGACATTGATGATCTCGGCAATCCCGGCGCAGGCATTGTGCAGCACGTCATCGGCACTCTTGAAGCAATCTTCCTGGGTGGCGTCTTCATCCATCAGGTCGTACAGCTTCTCATTGAGTACCACGATCAGCGAGTGCACATGACGCGACAGGTCATTGATCCCCTCTTCGGCCAGGCGCATGCGCTTGCTGCCCTCGAAGCAGAACGGCTTGGTGACCACACCCACGGTCAGGATGCCCAGCTCCTTGGCCACTTCGGCCACGACAGGTGCAGCACCAGTACCCGTACCGCCACCCATGCCAGCGGTAATGAACACCATGTGCGCGCCATTGAGCGCCGCGCGGATTTCCTCGCGTGCCGTTTCGGCAGCTGCGCGGCCCTGCTCGGGCTTGGCACCGGCACCCAGGCCGGTACGGCCCAGGCGGATCTGCACCGGCGCACCGCTGGCGACCAGCGCCTGCGCATCGGTATTGGCGCAGACAAAGTCCACGCCGCCCACGCCGCCACGCATCATGTGCGAGATCGCATTGCCACCGGCACCGCCGACCCCGACCACCTTGATGACGGTACCCTTCGTATTGTTGTCCAGCATTTCAAAGTTCATCATAGTGACTCCCTCACAAAGTCGAAATAATCAAATCTCCTGACAGCCAACTTCGGCACTCCGGGTCACGAAACCCTTCATGCCATCCCCAGTGAAAAACGCCCCAGGCGTTTTCCTTTCGCATCGCCATCGGCCATTTGGCGGCGCGAGTCTACACCAACCCGCATCAATTCATGAACCATTCCTTCATGCGGGTCAGAATTCTCTTGAAACTGCCGTTCTGCTGCGCCACATGGCGGCCTCGCAGGCGCTGCATGCGTGCCTCGGCCAGCAGGCCCATCACCGTCGAGAAGCGCGGATTGCGCATCACGTCGGCCAGGCTGCCCTCGTACTCGGGCACGGCCACACGCACCGGCTTGAGGAACACATCCTCGGCCAGTTCGACCAGCCCAGGCATCTGCGACGTGCCGCCGGTCAGCACGATGCCCGAAGCCACCAGATCGTCATAGCCGGATTCGCGGATCACCTGCTGCACGAGCGAGAACAGTTCTTCCACGCGCGGCTCGATCACCGCGCCCAGTGCCTGGCGCTTGACACGGCGCGTTTCACGGTCGCCCAGGCCGGAGACTTCCACCGTCTCGTCAGGACTGACCAGGATCTGTTTGGCCACGCCAAAGCGCAGCTTGAGGTCTTCGGCATCGGGTGTGGGCGTACGCAGCATGGCTGCGATATCGTTGGTGATCTGGTCGCCGGCGATCGGGATCACGGCCGTATGGCGAATCGCGCCGCCGGTAAAGATCGCCACGTCGGTGGTACCGCCACCGATATCGACCAGCACCACGCCCAGTTCCTTCTCGTCAGGCGTCAGGCAGGCCAGGCTGGAAGCCAGCGGCTGCAGGATCAGATCCTGCACTTCGAGGCCGCAACGGCGCACGCACTTGACAATATTCTGAGCGGCACTGACCGCGCCGGTCACGATATGCACCCTTACCTCCAGGCGCAGGCCGCTCATGCCGATCGGCTCGCGGATATCTTCCTGGCCATCAACGATGAATTCCTGCGTCAAAACATGCAGCACCTGCTGGTCGGTCGGGATATTGACGGCCTTGGCTGTCTCGATCACCCGAGCCACGTCGGTCGCCGTGACTTCCTTGTCCTTGACCGCCACCATGCCGCTGGAGTTGAAGCTGCGGATGTGGTTGCCGGCAATGCCGGTATAGACATCGCGGATCTTGCAGTCGGCCATCAACTCGGCCTCTTCGAGCGCGCGCTGGATGGAGTTGACCGTGGTCTCGATGTTCACGACCACACCCTTGCGCATGCCGTGCGACTCGTGCTGGCCCAGGCCAAGCACTTCGAAGCGGCCGCCGGGCAATACCTCTGCAACCACCGCCACCACTTTACTGGTGCCGATGTCCAGGGCAACGATCAGGTCTTTGATGTCACGAGTCATGGCGTCAACGTTTGTTTTTGGGTTGTTGTGTGGCAGGCGGATCGGCCAGCGTCAGGGCAAATCCGTTCGGGTAGCGCAGGTCCGCCTGCAGGATGCCGGTTTCCGCGCCCAACTGCTTCTGGACCACCGGCCATGCCTGCACGAAGCGGCGAATCCGCGCGGCAAAGGGCAAGGCCCCCGTCACGCCCTGGGGATTGGGTGCTTCCGCCCCCGGATCTCGCCCCAGGTTGAGCAGCAGCCCGTTGGAAAGCGACGACTGCCAGGCATAGCGTGGGCTGAGCGCGATACTTTGCACCTGCAGCCCCAGTGGCTCGAACCAGCGCGCCAGTTCGGCATAGCGTTGCACCACCAGACGCTCGGTGCCCTCGGGTCCGGCCAACTGCGGCAAAGCCTGGTCGTCGTCCAGCTCGCCCTGGTTGGCGGTAAAGGCCTCGCCCCAGGTATTGATCATCTGGTTCTCGTTCCAGAGCGCGAAAGGCTGGTGCTCTTCGATCTGCACACGCAGGATGTTGGGCCAGACGCGCCTCACCGAAGCGCGCCGCACCCAGGGCACGGTTTCGAACAGTTCCCGCGTGGCATCCAGATCCACGGTGAAGAAGTTGCCCTGCAATCGCCCTGCCGTGGCTGCCCGCACGGCGGCCTCCGACACATAGCGCAGTTCGCCGTCGCCCCCTGCCTCCAGCTCGATGGCACTCAGCTGGAAGGCAGGCCGCTGCACCAGCCAGCCGACCGTTGTGATGGCCAGCAGCAGGATGGCCAGCGCCGTCAGGGCGTTGGCAATCAGGTTGATGGTTCGGGCTTCGTTCCACACGTGTCATCCCGTCAGGCTGGCTGCGCCGGATTGAGCGGCACCTTGCAACTGGCTTCGGCCAGGATGTTCAGGCACAGCTGTGTATAGTCGACATCTTCCGCACGCGACGCCATCGGCACCAGCGAATGGCCAGTCATGCCGGGCGACGTATTGATCTCGAGCAGCCAGGGACGTTGCTGTTCGTCCAGCATCACATCGACACGCCCCCAGCCTTCGCAACCCAGCACGCGATAGGCACGTACGCACAGCGCCTGGATCTCGGCGGCCAGATCGGCCGGCAGGCTGGCCGGGCACTCGTAGCGGGTATCGTCGGAAAAATACTTGTGTTCGTAGTCGTAGTTGCCCTGCGGCGCGATGATTTCGATGATCGGCAGGGCGCGTGCCTGCTCGCCCCGGCCCAGCACGGCAATCGTCAGCTCGCGGCCGCGAATGAACTGTTCGGCCAGCGCCACAGGTTCATAGCGCACGACCTGCTGCCAGGCCTGCGCCAGCGCATCAGCCTGCTCGACCCGGGCCAACCCCAGCGTGGAGCCCTCATGCGGTGCCTTGAGGATCATGGGCAAGCCCAGGCGGGCCGCCAGATCATCCAGTTCGCCAGCATCGCGCACCTCGGCATAGGCCGGCGTGGGGATGCCCTGCTCGATCCAGATGCGCTTGGTCATGATCTTGTCCATGGCCAGCGCCGAAGCCAGCGGGCCGCTGCCCGTGTAGGGAATGCCCAGCAATTCAAGTGCCCCCTGCATGGTGCCATCCTCGCCGTGACGGCCATGCAGCGCAATGAACACGCGGTCGAAGCCGGCCTGCGCCAGTTCGGCCAGCGACTGCCGTCCCGTATCGAACAGATGTGCATCCACACCCGCCTTGACCAATGCCTCATGCACGCCCTGGCCGGACATCAGCGACACCTGGCGTTCGCCCGACTGTCCGCCGTAGAGCACCCCAACCTTGCCGAATCGGCTGTTCATCGCAGTTCTCCTATGAGTCCCGGCACCTTGCTGACCGACCCTGCGCCCATCACGATCACGACATCACCGTCGCGCACGAAATCGACGGCAGCCTGGGCCATATCCTCGATGGTTTCGGCAAAGACCGGCTCGACCTTGCCGGCCACCCGCACCGCACGCGCCAGTGCACGACCATCCGCAGCCACCAGGGGCGGCTCGCCAGCGGCATAGACCTCGGTCAGCAGGACGGCATCGGCCTGGCCCAGCACGCGCACGAAATCCTCGAAGCAATCACGGGTACGGGTGTAGCGGTGCGGCTGGAAGGCCAGTACGATGCGCCGGTCAGGCCAGGCACCGCGTGCGGCATCCAGCGTGGCCTGCATCTCGACCGGGTGATGGCCATAGTCGTCGATCACGGTAAAGCGGCCACCGCCCTGCTGGGCCGGCACGTCGAACTCGCCCGCGAAGGTAAAGCGCCGTCCGACGCCCCGGAAGGTGCGCAGCGCTTCGGCAATGGCCGTGTCTTCCACACCCAGTTCAGTCGCCACCGCAATCGCAGCCAGGGCGTTGCGCACGTTGTGCAGCCCCGGCAGGTTCAACTCGATATCCAGCGACGGCAGCACCAGTTGGCGGTCGCGCCGCTCGACCCGGAAACGCATGCGGGCACCATCGGTACGGACATCGACGGCACGCACCTGCGCCTCCGGATGCAGGCCGTAGCTGGTGATCGGCCGAGAAACGAACGGCATGATCTCGCAGACGTTGGGATCGTCCTTGCACAGCACGGCGCTGCCGTAGAACGGCAGGCGCAACGTGAAATCGATGAAGGCACTCTTGAGCCGGGCCACGTCATGACCATAGGTGTCCATGTGATCGGCATCGATATTGGTCACGATGGCCATCACCGGCAGCAGGTTCAGGAACGAGGCGTCCGATTCGTCGGCTTCGACCACGATGTAGTCACCCTGGCCCAGGCGCGCATTGGCACCGGCCGAATTGAGCCGCCCGCCGATCACGAAGGTCGGGTCCAGCCCCCCCTGGGCCAGCACGCTGGCGACCAGGCTGGTGGTGGTGGTCTTGCCGTGCGTGCCGGCCACGGCGATGCCGCGCTTGAGCCGCATCAGTTCGGCCAGCATGATGGCACGCGGCACCACCGGTATGCGTGCGGCACGCGCCGCCAACACTTCGGGATTGTCGGCGGTCACGGCGGTCGAAACCACGATGGCGTCAGCCTGCCCGATATTGGCAGCCGCATGCCCCAGCGTGACCTGCGCACCACGCTCGGCCAGGTGCCGTGTCACCGCCGAATCCTGCAGGTCGGAACCGCTGATGCGATAGCCAAGGTTGAGCAGCACCTCGGCAATGCCGCTCATGCCCGATCCGCCGATACCGACGAAATGAATGTGATGGATGCGATGCTTCATGCCTGCATCCCTCCTGCCTGTCTGCAAATGTTCGCAATTGCTGCCGTCGCATCGGGCCGCGCACGCTCACGCGCACGCTCGGCCACGGACTGCAGCTCCGTTCTGGTCCGCGCAGCCAACCATGTGGCCAGCCACTGCGGAGTCAATTCTTTCTGGACAACCTGCCAGCCCGCCTGCGCCTCGCTGAGGTAACGGGCATTGACAGTCTGGTGATCGTCGATGGCATGCGGCAGCGGCACGAACAGCGCCGCCACGCCAGCTGCCGCGACTTCCGCCACGGTCATCGCTCCGGCTCGGCAGATCACCAGATCGGCATCCGCATAAGCCGCTGCCATATCTTCGATGAAGGCCCGGCAATCGGCCTCGACGCCCAATTGGGCATAGCGTTGCCGCAGCGCCTCGATATGCTGCGCGCCAGCCTGATGCACCACCTGCGGCCGGCTGCCTGCCGGCATCAGGGCCAGCGCCTCAGGCACCGCGACGTTGAGCGCATGCGCTCCCAGGCTCCCCCCCACCACCAGCAGCCGCAGCGGCCCCTGCCGGCCGACATAGCGCTGTGCGGGCGCAGGCAGCGCCAGCACGCTATCGCGCACCGGATTGCCGGCGAACTGTGTATGCGGCCCGAGTACGGCGGGAAAACCGGCTGCCACGGCACGCGCACCGCGTGCCAGCAAACGGTTGGCCGAACCGGCCACGGCATTCTGTTCATGCACGACCAGCGGGGTACGGCTGGCAATGGCCATCAGTCCACCCGGCACGGCCACATAACCGCCCATGCCCAGCACCACATCGGGCCGTTCCCGACGCAAGTGCCCCAGCGCCTGACAGCAGGCACGCGCCAGCAGGAATGGCAGTTTGAGCAGCGCCACGAAACCCTTGCCACGCAAGCCGGCAAAACGCAGCGGCAGCAGCTCGATTCCATGCCGGGGCACCAGTTGCCCCTCCATCCGCTCGGGATGGCCGAGCCAGACCACGCGCCAGCCATCGGCCCGCATCATTTCGGCCACGGCCAGGCCTGGCATGATATGCCCGCCGGTACCGCCCGCCATGATCATCAGGGTCGGCGCTGTCATACCCTGCCTCCCCGCATCAGTATCCGATTTTCCCGGTCCACGCGCAGCAGCAGTGCCAGTGCGCACAGGTTCATCACGATGCTGGAACCGCCATAGCTCATCAGCGGCAACGTCAGGCCCTTGGTCGGCAGCAGCCCCAGGCAGACACCCATATTGATGAAAGACTGCACGCCCAGCCACAGGGCCACGCCGTGCGCCACCAGGCCGCTGAACGTGCGCTCCATGGCGATCGCCTGGCGACCGATCTCGAATCCACGCTTCACCAGCAGGAAAAACAGCACGATGATGGTCGCCACGCCGGCGAACCCGAGTTCCTCTCCGATCACCGCCAGCAGGAAGTCGGTATGTGCCTCGGGGAGGTAATGCAATTTCTCGACACTGGCTCCCAGACCCACGCCAAACCATTCGCCACGGCCCAGTGCGATCAGCGAATGCGACAACTGGTATGCACTGCCGTACATGTTGGTTTCGTTCCACGGATCGAGGTAGGCGAACAGCCGTGCGCGCCGCCACGGTGACAGCCAGATCAGCAGCATGAATACGGTCATCAGGCCGGTGATCAGCACGCCGAACAGCTTGCCGTTGATGCCCCCCAGGAACAGGATGCCCACAGCAATCGCACCGATCACGATGAAGGCCCCCAGGTCGGGCTCAAGCAACAGCAACAGGCCGACCAGAGCCAGCGCGCAAGCCATGGGCAGGAAACCACGCGTGAAGGCATGCATGTGTTCTTGCTTGCGCACCGTATAGTCGGCGGCATAGAGCAACACAGCGAACTTCATCAATTCGGACGGCTGGAAATTGAGCGGCCCCATCGGCAGCCAGCGATAGGCACCATTGACTTCTCGGCCGATGCCGGGCACCAGCACGACCACCAGCAGGAAAAGCGCGAACAGGAACAGCGGCACGGTCAGGCGCTGCCAGATGCGCATCGGTACCATCCAGACAGCCAGCCCGCCTGCGGCACCGATCCCCAGGAACAGCGCATGCCGTCCCACGAAATGATAGGGACCGTAATTGGCATAGCGCGGCCCATCGGCCAGCGCGATCGACGCCGAATACACCATCAGGAGGCCAAGCATGAGCAGCGCGCCGGCAATCGCCACCAGCGGCACGTCGAAATTGCTCATGCGGGCGCGTCCGGGACGCACCGTGGTCAGGCCTTCCATGCGGTTGTTCAGCGGGGTCGTGCTCATGCCACTTCCCCCCGTTCGAGCGCAAGCTCCTGCACGGCCTCGGCAAACACACGGCCACGCTGCGGATAGCCACTGAACATGTCGAAGCTGGCGCAAGCAGGCGACAGCAGCACGACATCGCCGGACTGCGCCGCGGCAAATGCAGCCGCCACGGCTTCCGCCATCGAGACGGCATGGTCTGCCGGCACACTGCTGGCGGCCAGCGCCCGCTCGATCAGTGCGCCATCGCGACCGATGAATACCAGGTGCCGCACGCGTGCCTTGACCGGACGCAGCAGCGGCGCGAAATCCTGACCCTTGCCTTCACCGCCCAGGATCAGCACAACCTGGCGATCCTCGCTGTCGAGTGCGGCCACCGTCGCACCGACGTTGGTCCCCTTGCTGTCATTGACGAAATCCACGCCGCCCACGTTGCGCACGAACTCGGTACGATGCGGTTCTCCCGTGTATTCGCGGGCACTGCGCAGCAGGCTGCCCCAGCCGGCACCTTGCGTCCGGGCCAGCAGCAATGCCGCCTGCACATTGAGCGCATGGTGATGCCCGCGCAGCTTGAGGGCATCCAGCGGCATCAGGCGCGACAGTCGTCCCTCGGCACGCAGCACGGAAGCTTCCTCGCCGGCCTTGCGACGCCGTCCCGTGGTCGGCGCGGGCAGATCGAAATCGGTTTCATCACGCACGGCCAGCCAGCGCACACCGTGCTCGGATTCCAGCCCCGTATCCCCAAGGCAGGCAGGCAGATCGTAGCCGAACGTACGGACATCCTGGGCAGCCACATCCTCGACCAGTGCCAGCACGGCAGGGTCTTCGCGATTGACGATCTTGATTCGCGACATGCCATACAGGCGCGCCTTGGCCGCGACGTAGGCATCGAACGAACCATGCCAGTCCAGATGGTCCTGTGTCAGGTTCATGATAACGGCGGCATCCGGTATCAGGGTCTGCGTCGTTTCGAGCTGGAAACTCGACAGCTCCAGCACCCAAGCCTTCGGCAGACTGTCCTCATCAAGCGCGGCCATCAGCGCATCCAGCGCAGCCGGGCTGACATTGCCTGCCTCGCGGGCACTGATGCCGGCTTCGTCGAGCATCTTGCGGGTCAGGCGGGTCACGGTCGTCTTGCCGTTGGTGCCGGTCACGGCCACCACGCCCGGCGCATAACCCGTACGCTCGCGCAGATCGGCCAGCGCCCGGGCAAAGAGTTCGATTTCGCCCACCACCTCGATGCCGCTCACACGCGCTTCGGCCAGCAATGCGGCCAGGCGCGGTTCCAGCGGGCTCAGGCCAGGGCTGAGTACCAGTTGTCCAACGCCGTCCAGCACATCATGGTCGAATACACCGTCTCCCAGGCGCACATCGCGCAGCAGTCCGGATTCGACACCTGCAGACTGGAGTGCCTCCAGCCCGGCAGGCTGCGCACGCGTATCGGCAACACGCAGCGGCCAGCCCTGGCGCAAGCACCAGCGCGCAGCAGCCAGCCCGGTCTCCCCCAATCCAAAGATCAGGGTCAGCGGGCCCGGCAGAGAGGCGTGTACCGTATCGTTCATCGCAGTTTCAACGTGGACAGGCCGATCAGCACCAGCATCATGCTGATGATCCAGAAGCGGACGACGACCTGGGTTTCCTTCCAGCCGCCGACCTCGAAATGGTGATGCAGGGGTGCCATGCGCAAAATGCGCCGCCCTTCTCCGTATTTGCGCTTGGTGTACTTGAACCAGACCACCTGCAGCATGACCGACAGCGTTTCGGCCACGAACACGCCACCCATGATGAACAGCACGATTTCCTGGCGCACGATGACCGCCACGGTACCGAGCATGCCGCCCAGCGCCAGCGCGCCAACGTCCCCCATGAACACCTGGGCCGGATAGGCGTTGAACCACAGGAAGGCCAGTCCGGCACCGCCCAGCGCTGCGCACAGCACCATCAGTTCACCGGCACCGGGAATGTAGGGGAACAACAGGTATTTGGAATAGTCGACCCGACCCACCACGTAGGCAAACACACCCAGCGCCGCCCCCACCATCACGGTCGGCATGATCGCCAGGCCGTCCAGGCCATCAGTCAGGTTCACGGCATTGCTGGTGCCCACGATCACGGCCCAGGTCAGCGCCACGAAGCCGAATACACCCAGCGGGTAGCTGACGGACTTGAAGAACGGCACGATCAGGTCGGCACGCGTGGGCAGCGGCATGGCAAAGCCGCTCAGCACCCAGTCACGGAACAGCGGCCATAAATCGGTATTGGCCGGCACCGATACGGCAAAAGCCAGATAGATGGCCGCAACCAGACCAATCAGCGCCTGCCACATGAATTTCTGCCGTGCCGGCATGCCTTCGGGATCGCGATGCACGACCTTGCGATAGTCATCCGCCCAGCCGATCCAGCCAAAGCCGAACGTGACCAGCAGGACGACCCAGACGAAACGATTACTCCAGTCCGACCACAACAGCGTGCTGATGCCGATGGAAATCAGGATCAGCACACCGCCCATGGTGGGCGTACCCGTCTTGACCAGGTGCGTCTGCGGACCATAGCTGCGCACGGCCTGGCCGATCTTGAGTTCAGTCAGCCGACGAATGACACGCGGGCCGGCCACCAGGCCGATCAGCAGTGCCGTGGCGCAGGCCAGCACGGCACGGAACGTGATGTAGTCAAAGACCGCGAAAGCGCGGATATGCTCATCGGACAGCCAGCGTGCCAGTTCAAGCAACATGGTGCGCTCCTTGAGTGGCAGCAGCACCTTCGGCGGCCTGTCGCAACGCCAGGACGACACGCTCCATCTTCATGAAACGCGATCCCTTGACCAGGATACTGGCGGCCCCGGCCGCCTGGATATGATTGACCACTTCTTCCACGCTCTCGCAAATCTGTGCGCCCGCGCCGAATGCGCGTGCGCTGTCGCGGGTCGCACGTCCCAGCGTACACAGCAGGTTCACCCCGCGTGCACGCGCATATGCGCCCACTTCTTCATGCATGGCGACCTCGTCGGTGCCGACCTCACCCATATCGCCCAGCGCCAGCACCCTGGGGGCCGGCAAACCTGCCAGCACATCGATGGCGGCCCGGACCGAATCAGGGTCGGCATTATAGGTATCGTCGATCAGGAATACATCCCCGGGCAGGGTATGGGCCTGCATCCGTCCGCCCACAGGCACGAAGGCCGCCAGTGCCTCCAGGATCATCGGCAGCGACACACCCGCTGCCAGCGTGCAGGCTGTCGCTGCCAGCGCATTGCGCAGGTTATGCTCGCCTGCCACTTGCAGTCGCAACTGTCCTGCCCCGACCGGCGTGCGTACCGTGCACTCGACACCCAGCGCATCAAGTCTGATTTCCGAGGCACGCACTTCGCCGGCCTCAATGCCGAAGCGGCAGCACATACGCTCGCCCGCCATAGACTGCCACAGTGGATCGTAGGTATCCTGGGCAGGAAAGACAGCCACGCCGTCAGCCGACAATTGAGTCAGCACCTGACCATTTTCACGGGCAACCGCCTCGACCGTATGCATGAACTCCTGATGCTCGCGCTGCGCATTGTTGACCAGCGCCACGGTGGGTGCCGTCATGCGAGCCAGCCCCAGGATTTCATCGGGATGGTTCATACCCAGTTCGACCACGGCAGCGCGGTGCTCCGGACGCAGGCGCAGCAGCGTCAGCGGCACCCCGATATCGTTGTTCTGGTTGCCTGCCGTCGCCAGCGTGGCGCGTTCGCCCAGTGCATGACGGAAAATCGAGGCAATCATTTCCTTGGTGGTGGTCTTGCCATTGCTGCCGGTCACCGCCACCACGGACAGGTCATGGACAGCACGCCAGGCATGGGCCATGCGCCCCAATGCCCGCCGGGTATTGCCCAGTGCAATCTGCGGCAAGCCGACCGCAGCCACCGGCGCATCGACCACCGCGACCACCGCGCCAGCGGCTGCGGCCTGATCGATGAAGGCATGCCCATCGAAACGCTCGCCATGCAGCGCGACATACAGGGCCCCCGCCGGCAACGTCCGCGTATCGGTCGATACGCCCGTCGCAGCACGCAGCGACAGCGCCAGGCGCGACCACTCGACGTCATCGAACGCCTCGGTCACGGCCCCCGTCTGCTGGGTGGTTTCATGTCCCTTGCCAGCGACCAGCACGACATCTTGCGGGCGCGCCCGCAAGACTGCCACCATGATCGCAACGGCACGATCCTCATGGATATCATGGCTGCCCGTCACGCCGGCAGCAATCTCTGCCAGGATGGCTGCCGGCTGTTCGCTGCGCGGATTGTCGCTGGTCAGCACCACCACGTCAGCCTGTTCGGCCGCAATACGACCCATCTCGGGGCGCTTGCGCGCATCCCGGTCGCCACCGCAGCCGAATACGCAAACCAGTTGCCCCTGGCGGGCCTGGGCCAGCGGCCGCAAAGCCTGCAGGGCATGCGCCAGGGCATCGGGGGTATGGGCATAATCAACGATCACGGCCGGCGACGCGGCATCGACCCATGGCACATCCACAGTCTGCAGGCGACCCGGCACCGGCCCCAGGCGGCCCAGTGCGCCGGCGACCTCGGCCAGCGTCCAGCCCTGGGCGCGCAATACGCCGCCCACCAGCAACAGATTGGAGACATTGTGCTGGCCGATCAACGGCGTCACCACCTGCACGCTGGAGCCCCCTTCGCACAGACTGAAAATCTGGCCTGTCGCACCGGCCTCGAGCGACACGGCAGACAGACGGCCGGCCTCCGCCGGCGCAGAGGCCGACGTTTCAACCGGCGCACAGCGATAACCCAGCACTTTCTGCAGGGACGTGCCTGTCGGCAGCCCCCGCAGGCGCGCCAGCAGTCGAGCGCCGGCCGCATCATCCTCATTGACGATGGCAGCCCGCAGCTCGCTGCGCACGAACAGCAGCATCTTGGCGGCCTCGTAGGCCATCATGTCGCCATGGAAATCGAGATGATCATGCGTCAGGTTGGTCCAGCCCGCCACATCGACACGCACGCCGTCCAGCCGCCCCTGCACCAGGCCAATGGAAGATGCCTCGATCGCCACGCATTCCGCTCCCTGATCGCGCATCTGCGCCAGCAGGTCATGTGTCATCAGGACATCCGGCGTCGTCAGCCCGAAAGATTGCACCGAGCCATCGGGGAGGAGGGCACCCAGCGTACCGATCACGCCAGCCGGACGGTGCCGCTGCCGCGCCCAGGCCTGGGCAATCCACCAGGCGCAGGAGGTCTTGCCATTGGTACCGGTCACCGCCACCACCGACATCGCCTCGGACGGTCGCCCGTACCACTCATGTGCCAACTCGCCCAGCAAGGGCCCCAGTCCCTCGACCTGCAACAGCGGGCCGTCTTCAGGCAGGTCGTCACGGGCCTCGCACAGTACCGCAGCCGCACCGCGCTCGAAGGCGGCACGGATATGTGCCCGGCCATCCGACTTGATGCCAGGGCAGGCCACGAAGACATCACCGGTACGAACCTGGCGGGAATCCAGGCGCAGGCGCGCGGAAGCTGCCACGCCGGCCTGCTCGCGCAGCCAGCCAACCAGGTTCGCGACACGCTGGGCCATGGAGATCACCTGCGTCATGCGCCCTCCTTTTTCTCTGCCACAACGATGGACTCGAAAGGCGCATCGGGCTGCACACCAAGGATGCGCAGACTGCCGCTGACGATCGATGAAAACACCGGTGCCGCCACGCGACCACCGTAATACGCCCCGGCGTTGGGCTCATCGATGGACACCGCCACGATGATGCGCGGATTGGATACCGGCGCAAAGCCTACGAAAGAACTGCGATAGCGCGACATGCTGTACTGGCCATCGACGATCTTGCGCGCCGTGCCACTCTTGCCGGCGACCCGGTAACCCTGAACCTGGGCGCGGACAGCGCCATCCGGCCCGGCCGCCGCCTCCAGCATGGAGCGCACGGCACGAGCGGTTTCCGGCTTGAAAACCTGCACGCTGGTCGGCGCACTCTGGCGCTGGACGATGGACAGCGACACCATATCGCCATCACGCGCAAACACACTATAGGCACGCGCCAGTTGCAGCAGCGATGCCGACAGGCCATAGCCATAGGACATGGTGGCCTTCTCGATCAGGCGCCAGCGTTCCCAGGGGCGCAGCCGTCCTGCCGCGGCACCAGGGAAACCGGTATTGGGAGCCTGGCCCAGCCCGAGTTCGGTAAACCGATCCCACATCTCGCGGGACTCGAGGCGTTCGGAAATCAGCGTCATGCCGATATTGCTGGAACGGCGCAGAATCCCCGCCACATCAAGCACGCCATTGTTGCGGCTGACGTCACTGATGACATTGCCCTGGTAACGAAACTGTCCATGGCCGGTATCGAACTGGGTATTCAGTCCGATGCGGCCCAGATCAAGCGCCAGGGCGGCCGTGAACGGCTTCATGGTCGAACCCGGCTCAAAGGTATCGGTGAGCACCCGGTTGCGCAACTGCGACCCCTGGAATGTTTCGCGGCGATTGGGATCGAAGGTCGGCAGGTTCACCAGCGCCAGGATTTCACCTGTCATGGCATCCAGCACAACGGCAGAAGCTGCCGCCGCCTTGTGTTCTTCCATGGCATCGGCCAGCGCACGATAGGCCTGGAACTGCACACGCGAATCGAGCGACAGCCGCAGGTCGCGACCATCCACGGGAGGATCGACAGCCCGCACATCCTCGATCACACGCCCCAGCCGGTCACGAATAACGCGACGGCTACCCGGACTGCCCGAAAGCTGATCATTGAACGCCAGTTCGATCGCTTCCTGGCCCTGGTCCTCAATACTGGTAAAGCCCACAACGTGGGCCATGGTCTCGCCTTCGGGATACTGCCGCCGCGTTTCGGGCTGCAGGTGAATGCCGGGAATCTTGAGATCGCGGATTCGATCAGCCAGCTCCATCGGCACCTGGCGCCTTATATACAGGAAACTGCGGTCGGCATGCTCATCGAGCCGACTGCGGATTGCCGTGGCCGGCAGGCCCAGCAGATCGGCCAGTGCCTGGATCTGCTGCGGCTCGGCCTGCCGTGCATCTTCGGGAATGGCCCAGACGGCACGCGCCGGGACGCTGGAAGCCAGTACGACACCATTGCGATCAAGGATCTTGCCGCGCGTAGCAGGCAGCACCAGGGTGCGCTCATAGCGCTGTTCACCCTGCTGCTGTAGAAATTCGGTAGACAATCCCTGCAGGAACAGCGCACGCACCAGCAAGGCCAGCGCCCCCAGCAGCAACAGGATCAGCACCAGCTTGGCACGCCAGGCAGGCAACGACACCTGCAGCACAGGATTGTCGAAGAAAGGCACGCGCTTCATTGCGCATCCCCTACCGTATCAGCCACATAACCAATCTGGCTTTCCGTCAGATACAGGGTGCGTTCGGGCGTAGCCGGCACCATCTGCAACTCGCCCGCCACGCGATCAATCCGCGCATTGCTGGTCAGCGCAGCACGCTCGACCTGCAGGGCGCGCCATTCGACCTCATACTCACGGGACTGGGCCTGCTCGCGCTCCATCGCCACGAACAACTGGCGTGCCTGATACCGGCTGCTGACCAGAGACAGGGCCGACAGCATCAGGAGAGCGACTGCGCACAGGACCAGGCGACCCATGTCTACCTCCTGGTCCGTGTACCGGCGCTACCGCGCCGGCCACCGCGTGAGGCTGCGACATGCCGGGCCGCCACGAACTGTTGTGCCCCGGCATGCGGCAGGGCCGTCGTGGTCCGTTCGGCCACGCGCAGCACCGCCGAACGAGCCCGGCTGTTGCGCGCCACCTCATCGGCATCGGGCAGAATGCGCCCAACCGAATGCAGCACCGGCTGCGGCATTTCACTCTCGCGCAAAGGCAAGCGTGCCAGTTCCGCGCCAGGGCGCGCAGCTGCCGCAATGCTCTGCTTGACCATGCGATCTTCGAGAGAGTGGAAGCTGATCACCGCCAGCCTGCCACCAGGCTGCAGGACACTCAGAGCTGCCTCGAGGGCACCAGCGAGTTCCTCAAGCTCTTGGTTGAGGTAAATCCGTAGAGCTTGAAAGGTGCGCGTGGCCGGATGCTGGCCCTTTTCGCGAGTACGGACGACACTTGCGACGAGCCCGGCAAGGTCGAGCGTACGCTCGAGCGGTTGACTTGCGCGGCGAGCATCAATCGCCTTTGCAATCTGAAAAGCAAACCGTTCTTCGCCATAGTTCTGTATGACCTCCCGCATTTCATCCACGCCAGCCTCAGCCAGCCACTGCGCAGCCGTCAGGCCCCGCGTCGTATCCATCCGCATATCGAGCGGACCATCCTTCATGAAAGAGAAGCCACGCTCTCCATCATCGATCTGTGGCGATGACACCCCCAGGTCGAGCATGATGCCGGCAACCTGTGCGACACCGCGCTCCTGCAATGCCTCGCCCAGGGTCGCGAAGCCATCGTGCACGACCACGACACGGGCATCCTCGACGGCAAGCGCCTGCGCCTGCGCAATGGCCAGAGGATCCTTGTCAAACACGAACAGCCGGGCATCTTGCGGCAGCCCCGCCAGCAATGCCCGAGAATGACCGCCACGGCCAAAAGTGCCATCGACGAATACCCGCCCGCCCTCAGCCAGCGCAGGCGCTGCCAACAAGGCATGAACTGTCTGTTCCAACAGTACAGGTTGGTGTTCCATCATCCATGGGCCTTTTTAAAAAGAGAACTGGCTCAGCGCATCCGCCATGCAGTTCTTGAGATCTTCCGCTTCGCGGTGCGCCAGCGTGGCGGCATCCCACAGCTCGAAATGACTGCCCAACCCCATCAACATGACATCTTTCTCAAGGCCTGCTGCCTGGCGCAGTTCCGCAGCCACCAGAATCCGGCCTGCACTGTCGAGTTCCACATCCTGGGCATTGCCCAGCAGCAGACGCTGCAGCGGACGTGCCGACATCGGGAAAGCGGCGATCTGCTCGCGCTTGACCTCCCACGCGGGTCGCGGATAGACGAGCAGGCAACCATCCGGGTGGCGTGTCAGGGTCAGGCGGCCTTCGGCCTGGGCCATCAGGGCGTCACGATGCCGGGCCGGAATCGACATCCGTCCCTTGGCATCCAATGTGAGCGCACTGCTACCCTGAAAAACCACTTTTACCCCACTTGAGCACACAAAATCCTACTTTCTCCCACTGTATGGCAATCGGCATAGGCAGTCAAGAACCGCAGGACTGTTTTTTTCAACGAGGTCAAGGACTTACGCAGACCCGGAAAATCCGGATCATCTTTTTTCTTTGATAAATCAGGTAATTGCAAAGCAATCCGCAAGTGATGCCTTATCTGGTCACCACATAGCCAGATGCAAGCTTTGCATTTGCTAGCATTTGAAGGAAGAAAAGGAAGGTGCAGGGCAGGCCTGTAGGCCGGATTCTGTAAGCCGGTCGCCCGGCTGGCAATCATTCATCTTGGCTCGGCGTTGCCACCGCGCTCTAGCCACCTACCCGCATGCCGGACGGGCCGTCCGCCCTGTTGCCAGGATGCATGCCTATTTGGTGTTGCTCCAGATAGAGGTTACCGCGTTTCACCCTGCCGGATCGGCTGCCCGAAAGCAGCCAAAGTACGGAGTGGCCGTACCTGTGCGCACGCGCCCTTCCGGCAGACTCGTCTCTGTGGCCCTGTTCCTCGGCTCGGCCCTCCCGAAGGAAGGTTCGCCGGACGGCTGTTAGCCGCTATCCTGCCCGTTGGAGTCCGGACCTTCCTCGATAGACTATGTCTACCGCGATTGCCCGGCCTGCCCTGCGGCGCCCATTGTACGTGCTTTCCTGCGACAATACCGGGCTACGGTGATCGTGATTTACCCCGGCACCCTTGCAGCGGACTTGTTGTGTCCGCATCCCATCTGTTTTGTGCGGCGTCCAACCGCCAGCACTTTCTCTCCGATTTTCATGGCCGCTCCCGACACCCTGATCTCCCTGACCCGAATCCAACTGGCCTACGGCCATCACCCACTGCTCGACCAGGCTGATCTCGCCATCCAACGAGGCGAGCGCATCGGCCTGATCGGTCGCAACGGTGCCGGCAAGTCCTCTCTGCTCAAGCTGCTGGATGGCCGCATCGACCCTGATGCAGGCGAAATCAATCGGCTGGGCAACCTGCGCGTCGCCACAGTGGAACAAGAGCCCGAACTGCCCGAAGCCGAGACACTGTTCGACGCGGTATGCGGCACCGACTACATCGAACACGAAGACTGGCAACGCCCCTCACGCGTACGTACGCTGCTTGAACGCCTGCGGCTCAATCCGGACGTGTCGCTGGAAGGTCTGTCCGGCGGAACCCGCAAGCGCGTGGCGCTGGCGCGGGCCCTGGCAGACTCGCCCGATCTGCTGCTGCTCGACGAGCCCACCAACCACCTGGACTTCGAAGGCATCGCCTGGCTCGAACAGACCCTGCTGTCCTGGCCAGGCAGTCTGGTTGTCATCACGCACGATCGTCGTTTTCTCGATGTCATCAGCACGCGCATCATCGAACTGGACCGTGGTCAGCTCCTGAGCTTTCCGGGCAATTTCTCGCTGTGGCAGGAGCGCAAGGCGCAATGGCTGGCGTCAGAGGCACTGGAACAGGCCCGCTTCGACAAGTTGCTGGCGCAAGAGGAAGTCTGGATCCGCAAGGGTGTCGAAGCCCGCCGCACCCGCAACGAAGGTCGTGTCCGCCGCCTGGAGCAATTGCGCGTCGACCGCGCCCAGCGCCGCGAACAGCTCGGCAACGTCTCGCTGGCCATCGACCAGGGCCAGCGCTCGGGCAAGCTGGTGGCCGAACTGACCGATGTCAGCAAGGCATTTGGCAATCGTACCGTGGTGGATCACTACAGCACCACCATCTGGCGCGGTGACCGCATCGGCATCATCGGCCACAATGGTGCCGGCAAGACTACATTGCTCAAGCTGATCCTGGGTGAAATGACACCGGATCAGGGTGACGTCCGCCTGGGCACCAACCTGAGCGTGGCCTATTTCGACCAGATGCGGGCCCAACTCAATGAAAGCGACACCCTTGCCGACGTAATCAGCCCGGGCAGCGAATGGGTGGAAATAGGTGGCCAGCGCAAACATGTCATGAGCTACCTGGGCGACTTCCTGTTCTCGCCGGCGCGCGCCCAGTCGCCGGTATCCAGCCTGTCAGGAGGCGAACGCGCCCGACTGCTGCTGGCACGCCTGTTTGCCAGGCCAGTCAACGTCCTGGTACTGGACGAGCCCACCAACGACCTCGACATCGAGACCCTGGAACTGCTCGAGTCCCTGCTTCAGGACTATCACGGCACTGTTCTGCTGGTCAGCCACGACCGCACATTCCTCAACAACGTCGTGACCCAGACCATCGCCCACGAAGGCGGCGGTAAATGGCGCGACTATGTCGGTGGCTACGACGACTGGCTGGCTCAGCGCCCCGACCCATCAGTCCAGGCCAACGACGATGCCGCCAGCAATCGTCCTGCCAGCCAGCCTGCGCCTGCCGACGCGACGGAACGCAACAAGCCTGCACGCAGCACAGCCCGCGCCCTGCCCAGTTGGGAACAGAAAGAACTCGATGGCATGCCCGATGCCATCGCCGCACTCGAGGCGCGCCAGCATGCCTGCAGCGAACGCCTGACCGATGGCGCGCTCTATCGCGACGACCCCGAGGCCGTCAATCGCTTGCAAGCGGAGCTGCAGGAAATCGAAAGTGCGCTCGAAAAGCTGTTTGTCCGCTGGGAAGCGCTGGAAGCCAAGCGACAAGGCCCGAATTAGCGCACGGACCAGGGGAGTGTCTGCCCTGCCGCCAGCGGCACCAGCTCGGTATTGCCATACGGCAGGTGTTCCGGCACTTCGTACGGCTCACGCACCAGCGTGATCGTATCGGCATTGCGGGGCAGACCATAGAAATCCGGCCCATTGTGACTGGCAAAGGCTTCGAGGTTGTGCAGCTTGCCCACCATATCGAACGCCGTCGCATACAGCGCCATCGCATGCAGTGCGGTATAGCAGCCGGCACAGCCGCAGCTCTGCTCCTTGAGGCCACGCGCATGCGGGGCACTGTCCGTGCCCAGGAAGAAACGCTGGCTGCCGCTGGTGGCAGCGGCCAGTAGTGCCTGGCGATGTGTTTCACGCTTGAGAATGGGCAGGCAGTACCAGTGTGGCTGCAGCCCTCCCTGGAAAATGGCATTGCGGTTGTACAGCAGATGCTGGGGCGTCAAGGTCGCCGCGATCGGGCCCTCGGCCTGCATGACGTAGTCAGCTGCATCCTTCGTCGTGATATGTTCAAACACGACCTTGAGCGCCGGGAAAGCCCTGCGCAGCGGCTGCATCACGCGCTCGATGAATACGGCCTCTCGGTCGAACACATCGATGGCCGGATCCGTGACCTCGCCATGCGCCAGCAACGGCATGCCAACCCGCTCCATTTCGGTCAGTGCCGCAGCGCAGCGCCCGAGCAGATCCGTCACGCCGGCATCCGAATTGGTCGTGGCACCGGCCGGGTACAGCTTGACCGCATGAACGATACCCGATGCCTTGGCGCGGACAATCTCATCAGCAGTCGTATTGTCGGTCAGGTACAGCGTCATCAGCGGCGTGAAACGCGTCTTGTCTCCGCCTGCCGTATTCAGCGCCGCCAGGATGCGATCATGATAAGCCTGTGCCTGCTCGGTCGTCGTGACAGGCGGCTTGAGATTCGGCATGACGATTGCACGCCCGAAATGGCGAGCCGTATCTCCTGCAACCGCCTTGAGAGCCTCGCCATCGCGCAGGTGCAGGTGCCAATCGTCGGGGCGTGTCAGGGTCAGAGTGTCGGGGGCAGTTTGAGGCATGGAAGGCAGCACGTCCTTGAGCGATGATCAATGTTGGGAAGCCTGCGACATGACCAGCAGAGGGCACACCCCGCAAGCAACACACATTATGGCATGAGGCTGAATCACAAATTTATGCAAAGTAACGAGGTTCGCACACACTCTGGCAACACAGTGCCATTACCATGCCTGCATCATTCAGTCACACAGGAGAACCCTCAATGGCTACAGCCACCAAGACCGCAACCCGCAAACCCAGTGCCGCTTTCATGAAACCGCTGACACCCAGCGCCACCCTGGCCGCCGTCATCGGCACCCAACCCCTGCCCCGTACCGAAGTGACCAAGAAGATCTGGGAATACATCAAGAAGCACGACCTCCAGGATCCTGCAAATCGTCGCAACATCAATGCCGATGCCAAGCTGCGTCCGCTGTTCGGCAAGGATCAGGTCTCGATGTTCGAACTGACCAAGATCGTCAGCGGCCACCTGAGCTGACAGAAGGATCGCACCGATCACCTCATCCCCAGGCCTGCCGCAACCGGCAGGACCCAACAAAAAGCCCCTGCATGTACGATGCAGGGGCTTTTTGTTGGGGGGCGCACAAGAAGATCAGGAACCTCTTGTGTTGCGCTCACGCAGGCGGTATCACTCGTAAGTGGTCGGTGCCTTGTTCTCAAGCAGCAGCAGCCAGCCACGGATCAGCCGGTACAGCACCCAGACCACTGTCGCCAGGATACCCAGCCAACCGATGAAGAGCAGCGTTGCAATCGCGCTGATCGCCAGCCACAGCAAGGCCCACCAGAAGGTGCGCAGCAGCCAGTCAAAATGAACAGCATAGATCGTACCTGCTACATCCGAGCGCTTGACATAGAGCAGCACCACGGATGCCAGGGTGGCAATCGCAAGAAAGCCGCCTGTCAGGAAACCCAGCGCATACAGGGCATATGCCAGGTGCGTCAGATTGAGTAAAGAGAGACCGCCCTTGGGTTGTTCGGGAGGGAGGGGGTGAATATTGTCAGACACCATCGTTCTCCATAAAGATCGTCTAATCAATAGTATCAGAAAGGAGGGAGCGGCGTGGAGGCGGTGGCAGTCTGGTTCGGACAGGAGCTGGGGGCAGTCGGGCGATGAGTCGCTGCGCGGTTTCA
>NZ_JBEFDG010000074.1:0-38251 GCF_040137905.1 Corticimicrobacter sp. | reverse complement strand
GCGCTCGTTGCTGTCGATGCGCTGGATGGCTTGTTGTGTCATGTTGTAGTACTCCCCTTGAGAATGCCGTGCCGGCACAGGATCGTCCGGCACGGGTGATGAAAATGTTGCTGCATGCCCCTTGCCCCTTGCATGCCCTACTGCTCTTTCACTGCATACTGTCTGGCTTGCAGCGACTTGGCCATCAAGAAACTAAAAGAATCGCTCCACCGAAAACGGCGCAATCGGCAGACGACTTTCGTCGTCGCAGACCAACTCCGACACGATCCGTCCGACCACCGGCCCCATTTCGAAACCGTGTGCCGAAAACCCGAAGGCATGCACGACATCGTGGCCCTGGCGGCTGAAGCCGATGACCGGGATCAGATCCGGCATGAAGGCCTCTACGCCCCCCCAGGCGCGCGCAATCGCGATATCGGCCAGGTGCGGGAACAGATCCGTCACCGTGCGGGCGCTCGACCCCATGGTCGAGACATCCACATCAGCCACGCGAGCCTGCGGATCGGCTGCGCAACGCAAGCCGCCGCCGATCACCACCGTGCCGTTGTCGAACTGCTTGAACGACAGCGGTCGACCCACCGCCCCCAATACAGGATTGACGAAGGGTGCCACACGCCGCGTCACCATCAGCATCAGGCCGCCGGCCTGCACCGGCACCGGATCGCCGACCTGGGCGGCAATCTCGCCGGCCCAGGCACCTGCGGTATTGACCAGCGTACGCGCCCGGAACACTTCGCCCCGCACCTCGGCATGCCACAGGCCATCACGCCGGTAGACCCGCTGGACCGGCATGCCCTCGCGGATATCCGCGCCGGCTCGCTGCGCCGCCAGCCGGAAAGCCGTGACCGTACGAAACGGCAGCGCATAGCCATCACGCTCGACCCAGATACCACCCTGCACATGCGGTGATATGGCGGGTACCAACTCTCGGACCTCCTCGCGACCAATCAGGCGTTCATGCCAGAAACCGGCGGCATTGAGCATCTGCACCCGCTCGGCCGCCTTGACCTGGTCGGCATCCGACTCGATGACCTGCAACTGTCCGCTCGCCACGAAACCGCAGCGATCCTCCACGTACTCCTGGATGTGATACCAGATTTCATCGCGCGCGGCCAGTGCCAGCGGGATCTCGGCCAGATGGCGTCCCAGTGTGCGCACGCCTCCGGCGTTGACGCCGGAGGCATGACGACCGCAGTAATCGGCCTCCAGCAACAGCGTACGCACGCCCCTGCGTGCCAGATGCAAGGCACTGGACATGCCCTGCAGCCCGCCGCCGACAATCAGTACATCGGCGTCACATGTACGTTCCGAGGTCAGCACCGCTGGTGCACCGGCCCGCATCGCGACGGCCGGATGTGCACTGCCTGCCGCAGCCGTCACCTCAGCCACCCTGCGCCAGTTCGGCCAGCGTCAGCGGCTTGATCGGTGCCCGAATGCGGTAGTAGCCCACCTCGGCCGGCGACACGCCCCGCGCCTCGGCAATGACCTCGGTTACCGTCAGGCCGCACTGCCGGCCCTGGCATGGCCCCATGCCACAACGATTGAAAGACTTGGCCTGATTGGGCCCCGTGCAGCCCAGCGCCACATGCTCGCGCAGCGTGCCGGCCGTGACTTCCTCGCAACGGCAGACGATCACGTCGTCAGCCGGAATGCGGTTCTCGTCCTTGGGCCGGTACAGGCTGTCGAGGAAGGGACGGATATGCAGGAAACCCTGCAACTCACGCCGCAGCGGTACGGCCAGGGCATCGCGCGCCGCCGCATCGAGGCGACCGGCCGCACAGGCAGCGCCCAGCCCGGCCAGTCGTCCCTGCAGGGCAGCAGCCCGTGCGCCCCCAATGGCTGCGCCGTCGCCAGCGATATAGATATCCGCCACATCCAGTTCACCCCAGCCATCGCGCAGAGGCCGCCAGCACAATTGGGCCTCGTCCCATTCATGACCGGCCCGCAGCGACCAGGTGATCTGTGTATTCGGCACGACCCCCTGGTGCAGCAGCACCAGCCCGGTCGCCAGCGATTGCGCCTGGCCATCGGCCTCGAACGTCACGCGTTCGGCCTGCCCCTCACCATGCACCGCCAGTTTCGTCACCCCCTTGTAGTGCGGCACCTGATGTGCCCGAAGCGTGCGCAACAGGCCCAGCCCCTTGCGCACATCGCGCCAGCCGGCCAAGGCGCTGGCCACATGGCGCAGGGCACGACGCTGGTCAGCCGGTGTGGTCGTATCCAGAATGGCCTTGATCGGCACGCCGGCACGCAGATATTGCCAGGCCAGCAGGTACAGCAAAGGCCCGCAACCCGCCAGCACGACCGGCTGGGCCGGTGCCACGCCGGCCCCCTTGAGCAGGATCTGGGCAGCCCCGGCCGTCATCACGCCCGGCAAGGTCCAGCCCGGGATCGGGAAAGGCCGCTCCATGGCACCGGTCGCCAGTACGATACGGCGTCCCTGCAATGCCTCGGTACGTCCGCCGCGCAGGACATGCACCATGCGCTCGCGCGTCACCTGCCAGACCGAGCTGCCAGGGCGATGCTCGGCCCCGGACGCCGCAAAGGCCTCGGCCAGCGAGGCACCATGCTCATAGTCCGGCCCCAGTATCTCCCGGCGCTGGGTATCGGTACGCGTAATGCTGCGATAGATCTGCCCCCCGACCGTTTCCTGCTCGTCCAGCAATACCACCGACAATCCATGGCGGCGGGCTTCAGTGGCCGCTGCCATACCGGCCGGCCCGGCACCGATGACAATCAGGTCGTACTCCCCTTCCACATGCTGTGCCTGCACAGACATGCCTGCATGACTATCGGCCATCATCCTCTCCCGTCAAGGCCAGTTCCAGCGCACGTGCGCCCTCCATGGAACGTACTTTCATGCCAGCCCGGACCGTCGTCAGACAGCTCTGCTGGCTCGGTTTGCCATCGATCTCGACCAGGCACTCGAAACAGACGCCCATCATGCAATAGGGTGCACGCGGTGCCTGGCTGACCACCGACGTGCGAAAGCGATCCACGCCCGCAGCCAGCAGTGCCGCCGCCAGCGTCACGCCAGCCGGCACCTGCAGGTTCTGTCCATCGAACTCGATGGCCACGAGGGCCGGCGGGGCAGTATCGGGACGCGCCGGCAAGGTACGAAACAGATTTTCAGTGAGCATCATCGGCTCCCATGGTCTTGATTTCTGAAGAAGGTGGAAAACGATCTGCGCGAAAGCCGTCAATCGCGGCCGGACGCTCGCCACCCGCCAGCCAGGGCGACAGCGTGATCGCATGTTGCGCGGCCAGGGTCACGCCGCTGTGGCCGGTCACGACATAGGCACCCGGCATGGCCTCGGACTCCTGATAGATCGGGAATTTGTCGGGGCTGAGCACACGCAGTGCGGCCCAGGTGCGCACCAGCCGCAACTGCCCCAGCGCGGGGATGCAGCGTACGGCACGCGCCGCCACGGCGGCCAATACCGGCACCGTCACATTGTCGTCATAGCCAACGTCTTCCTGCGAATCGCCAATCTGGATCGTGCCCTCGTCGGTCTGCCGGATATAGTTGGTCGGGTAGTCCAGCACCGGCCGGGTACGCTCCGTGATCAGCACTTGCCCGCGATTGGGTCCCACTTGTACATCCATGCCGACCATCGCCCCCAGCTTGCGGTTGGCCAGCCCCGCTGCCAGCACCACGCGATCGGACTGCCAGTCGCCGGCCGCCGTCCTGATCCTGAAGCCGCCCCCTTCACGCCGGATATCGGTCACTGCCGCGCCACGCACGATGCTGACACCACGCACCTGACAGGAGGCATTCAATGCACGCAGCAGCTTGAGTGGATTGGCATGGCCATCCATCGGCGTATAGGTTGCGCCCGCCACGTCCGGCCCCAGGCCGGGGATGAACTCGCGGGCCTGCGGCAAATCCAGCACCTGGAAGGTGTAGTCGTCGCCCACGCCCTGCTGGATGGTCGCCAGCCGGGCCTGCCGGTCCACCAGCTCCTTTTCCGACAGGCAGATATGCAGGCCGCCGCGCTGCTGCAACTGGACATCGACGCCCGCATCCTGCATGAGCATCTCTGCCAGACTCGGCCACAAATGTGCTGATTGCAGGCTCCAGCGGGCATAGTCATGCTTGCCTTCGCCCTTGCTCTGCACCCAGACCAGGCCGAAGTTGCCGCGCGATGCGCGAAACACCTGGTCCCCCTCATCCAGCAACGCCACCTTCAACCCCTGTCGGGCCAGTCCGTAGGCCACCGCGCTGCCGACCAGCCCGCCTCCCACGACCACGACGTCTCTCGTTTCCATCGTATTACTCCTTTTCCTGCACCTATTTGTTCCCGATCAGCACGCGATCCAGCCCGACCACGCGGTCCAGCAGCACCATCAGTATCAGCGTGCCGACAATCAGCACCGTGGACACCGAAGCCACCAGCGGATCGATGGTGTTGGCAATATGGTTGTACATGGCCACCGGCAGCGTCATCGTGCCCGGCGTGGCCACGAAAATCGTCATCGTCAGCTCGTCGAAACTCTGGATGAACGACAGCAGCCAGCCCCCGACAATGCCCGGCAGAATCATCGGCAGGACAATGCGACGCGCCGCTGTCCAGCGCGAAGCGCCCAGCGACAGCGCAGCCCGCTCGGCATCGCGGTCCATCCCGGTGGCGGCGGAAAGCACCAGCCGCAGCGCATAGGGCATCACCACGATCACGTGTGTCATCGCCAGCCAGAAGAACGAGCCGCTCATGCCGGCCAGATTGAAAAACCGCAGGAATGCTACACCCAGTACAACCTGCGGAATCATCAATGGCGACAGGAAGAATCCCATCAACGTGCCCCGCCCCGGAAAGCGGTAGCGCTCCATCGCCAGTGCCGCCGGCACCGCCAGCACGATCGCCACGCTGGCCGAGACCAGGCCAAGCCAGAACGAGAACCAGAAAGCCTGGATCAGCTCATTGGCATCCAGAATAGCCCTGAACCAGCGCAGCGACAGCCCGTCCGAAGGCATCGAAATATACCCCTTGTCGGTGAACGACACAGCGATCACCACCAACAGCGGTGCCACGATGAAAAGAATGAACAGCGCATGGTAGGCTATCGACAGCCAGCCGTTTTTTCGCATGATGCGCTCCTTATATCCTTATGCGAGTGAACAGATCCTAGGACTCGAAGACCTGGCGGAAACGACGTTCGACCAGGCGATTGCAGCCCAGGATGATGATGATGTTGGCCACCAGCAGGATCAGCGCGATGGCGGCACCCAGCGGCCAGTTAAGCGTGCTCAGGAACTCGTCGTAGGCTGCCGTCGCCACCACTTTCAGGCGACGTCCGCCCAGCAGTGCGGGCGTGGCAAAAGCCGAGGCCGACAGCGCGAACACGATGATGCTGCCCGAGAGAATGCCCGGCAGAACCTGCGGCAACACCACGCGGCGCATCACCGTGAAATTCGACGCCCCCAGCGACAGGCCGGCCTGCTCGACCTGCGGATCCAGCTTCTGCAACGAGGCCCAGACCGAGATCACCATGAACGGCACCATCACATGCGTCATGGCGATGATGACGCCAGTCAGGGTAAAGACCAGCCGGACTGGCTCATCAACAATCCCCAGCCACAGCATGGCTTCGTTGAGCAGGCCGTTATTGCCCATCAGGATGGCCCAGCCCAGTGTGCGCACCACCACCGAGATCAGCAACGGAGCCAGGATCACTACCAGGAACAGGCCACGCCAGGGACTGCGCATGCGTGACAGGATGATGGTTTCGGGCACGCCCAGCAGCACGCACAGCAGCGTTACCGCACCCGCCATGCCCGCCGTGCGCAGGAAGATCTCGTGGTAATAGTCGTCGGACAGGATTTCCAGGTAGTTCTTGAGCGAATACGACTCGTCGATCGTACCGATGCCATCGAACACATGAAACGACAGGATGCCGGTCAGCAGCAGCGGTGCCAGCAGCATCGCCAGGAACAGCACCAGCGCCGGGCCTGACAGCAGCCAGGGGGCCATGCGGCGCGAGCGGTCGGCGGCGGCGCTACTCATGATGTGACTCCGTATCCAGTACCCGCAGGTCGGCGTCGTCCCAGATCAGGCCGATCCGGTCGCCTTCGCCCACCGTCACCAGCCCCACGTTGGGCACACTCACGCGCAGCGTGCCCAGCGGGGTCTCGATCTCGAGCATCCAGTAGCTGCCCAAGAACAGGCGCGTACGGATTTCGCCATCGAGCCGCCCCTGGTCCACTGGAGCCAGCCGCAGCTTCTCGGGGCGGATATAGACCTGTACTTCCTGCGCCACGCGACGGCCACCGTGCCCGACGCGCACCGTCAGGCCACCCAGTTGCACCGTACAGCCCGACTCGTCCTGGGACAGGGTCCGACCGCTGAACGCATTGGTCTTGCCCAGGAAGTTGGAGGCGAACGTCGACACTGGGCGCTCATAGGCGGCATAGGGTGCATCGAGTTGCACAATCCTGCCGCCGTGCATGACCGCGATGCGGTCGCTCATGGTCATGGCCTCGATCTGATCATGCGTGACCAGGATCGTGGTAATACCGAGCTGATGCTGGATGGCACGCAGTTCGATATGCATTTCCTCACGCAGCTTGGCATCGAGGTTGGACATCGGCTCATCGAGCAGCAGCACCTCGGGCCGGATCGCCAATGCCCGGGCAATTGCCACACGCTGGCGCTGGCCACCCGACAGCTCGCGAGGATAACGGGCATCGCGTCCCTGCAGCCGGACCATGTCCAGTGTCTCGGCCACGCGCTTGATGCGCTCGGTCTTGCCCATGCCGCGCATTTCCAGGCCGAAGCTGATGTTCTCTGCCACGGTCATGTGCGGGAACAGCGCATAGCTCTGGAACACGATGCCCATGCCGCGCTTTTCCGGCCGCAGGCCCAGCAGGCTGCGGCCATTGACGCTGACCTCGCCGCGCGTTGGATCGATAAAGCCGGCAATCATCTGCAGCGTCGTGGTCTTGCCACAGCCGGAAGGCCCCAGCAGCGATACGAATTCGCCGCGCTCGACCTGCAGGTCGAGATTTTCAACGGCAACAAAATCTCCGAACCTTTTGCCAAGGCCCCGAATATCAAGAAAGCTCATGATGCAACCCCAATAGGTGCGGGCGTCCCGCTGCTGCATGACGCCCGCCAGGCAAAGCGGAACTCAGCGTTCGACGGTCCGGTTCCAGCGGTTGGTCCACTCACCGCGCTTGGCATTGATGACCGAGTAATCCAGCGCCTGCAGCTTGGCAATCTGCTCGGGACCGTAAGGCACCGTCGCAGCCACCTCCGGACTCAGTTCGGTCTTGCTGTTGACCGGGCCCCAGGCCACGCCTTCGGCCAGGATCGCCTGCACTTCCGGACTCAGCAAGTGCTGGACGAAAGCCTGGGCTTCCGGCTTGGGATTGGGCTTGGCAATCGGGCACACTGCCGTGAACAGGGCAATGGCACCCTCCTTGGGATAAACGAATTCGACCGGGAACCCGGTATCCTTGAGCGCCTGCACCCGGCCACTGCCCCACACGCCCAGCACGCCATCGCCGTTCTGGAACAGCTCGGTCATCTTGCCGGGCGACGGCTCCCAGGCCAGCACGTTGGGACCGACCTCTTTGATCATCGCATCGAAACCCGGCTCGATCTGTTCGAGATTGCCACCGCGCAGTTCGGCGAACTTGATCAGGGTGTGCAGGCCGTAGCCGTTGGAAATCGGCGGCACCACGACCTTCTGCTTGAACTTGGGATCGGTCAGGTCTTCCCAGGAGTCCGGTGCCGGCCAGCCTGCCTTGGCAAAGGCTTCCGTGTTGTAGAACAGGCCGGTCGCGATCACACCCAGCGCCGAAGCACTGTCGCCCATCTGGGCCAGCGGGTAGCGATCCTGGTAGACCGGAGCATCCTCCAGCTTGGCACACAGGCCAAACTGCTGGGCCTGCATCATCGGACCATCGTCGATGACCACCACGTCGAACTCGGGACGGTTGCGCTGAGCCTGCATCTTGGCCAGCGTATCGGTCGAGTTGCCCGCCACGTAGATCACATTGACATCACCGTGCTTCTGCTGGAACAGCGGGATGACTTTTTCCTTCATGACCTTCTCGGTCGTGCCGCCCGATGCACCGAGATACAGGTCGGTCGCCTGTGCCGGTGCCCAGGCACATGTCACGAGAATGGATGCCACAGTCAGATAACGTTTCATTGCAAATCCCCTTGAAAGCAATGCTCATTAGTGAAAACCCTATGTCATATTGAAATATGATCACCCCGGGCCAGGAACCTTTGTGTTTATAGGTTAGGCAATTTATGCTGTTCCGCATAATGCTATTTTTTCCATCAATCATGTCTTTTTGCTATGGACAAGAGAATCACGCTGCGGCACCTGGAATCTTTCCGCGCCATCATGCTCTGCAAGACCGTGACCAATGCGGCAAATATGCTGCACGTCTCGCAGCCGGTCGTGACCCGGCTGATCGCGGATCTTGAAGAACGCATCGGCATCCAGCTGTTCGACCGGCGCAAGGGCCGCTTGTATCCCACCCCTGAGGCGGCCTTGCTGTACGAGGAAGTGCAGCGATCCCTGGCAGGCATCGAGCGCATCACCAGTTCCGCCGCGGAAATCCGCAGCCTGCAGCGCGGCAGCATCCAGATCGCAGCGGCACCGGCACTGGCCCTGACGTTCCTGCCGCAGGCCATCGCCAGCTTCATCGAAAGCCGTCCCTATGCGCGAATCCTGCTGCTCATGCACAGTTCCCGCACCGTCATGGACATGGTCCAGGAGGAGCGCTGCGATATCGGTTTCGTGATTCTGTCCCTGCAGTTGCAATCGACCTACGGCCGCCTGCTGATGTCGACCAAGATGGTCTGCGTCGTGCCAGCCACCCACCGGCTGGCCCACAAGACCGTGATCGTGCCGACCGACCTGCGCGGCGAGCGCTATATCTCGCATCCCTATCTGCTGGATACCCGCACCAAGATCGATTCGGTATTTGCCGCCTACGGGGTCAGCCGGGTGCTGCATATCGAGACCCAGACCTCGTATGCCATGCTGCAACTGGTCGAGGCCGGTGCCGGCGTTGCGATTGTCGATCCGCTGACCGCCTCTTGCTATGAAGGAAACGGCCTGCGGTTCATCGAGTTCGAACCTTCCATCACGACCAACTTTTCGTTGCTGATGGCACCCGACCGGGTACCCTCGATGCTGCTGCAACCCTTCATCGATCATGTCCAGGCGGAAATGCTGCGCCGCATCCCGCCGGAGCTGGTCAACCGCGAGGACTAGCCGGCGGGGCTGGAAACACAGCCCGCCTCAGCGCTTGTCGAGCCGGTGCGCCAGCCGATTGCCGACGATCTGGATGACCTGCACCATCGCAACCAGCAACACGACCGTCAGGATCATGACGTCGGTTTCGAACCGGTAATAACCATAGCGGATCGCCAGGTCACCGATGCCACCACCGCCCACCACGCCGGCCACTGCCGAGTAGGACAGAAAACTTACCGCCTGCACGGTCAGCGCCAGGATCAGTCCGGAACGGGCTTCCAGCAGCAACACACGCCAGACGATCTGCAGATCCGAGGCACCCATGGCATGGGCCGCCTCGATCACGCCGCGCGAGACTTCGCGCACGGTCTGCTCGACCAGCCGCGCAAAGTAGGGGATGGCCGCCACCGACAGCGGCACGGCGGCGGCCAGCGGCCCGATCGAAGTGCCGGCAATGGCCCGCGTGATCGGCACCAGCGCGACCAGCAGGATAATGAAAGGGAACGACCGGACCGTATTGACCACCCAGCCCAGCGCGGCATGCAGCGGCCGGTTCTCCAGAGACTGCCCGGGGCCGAGCAGGAACAGCAGGATGCCGAGCGGGCCGCCGAAGACGATGGCGGCCGCCATGCCTACGCCCAGCATGAGCAGGGTCTGGCCGATGGCCGTCCAGAGTTCGGGCAGGATGTTGATGATGTTCTGAGTCAGCATGTTGAGCGTCGCTGCAAATGGAAATGGGGCCGGAGACGACCGGGCCTGTCAGGCTGCCTGCACGCGCGGCACGGCTGCCGCCTCGGTCAGCGTACCTGCCGCATGGCGGCGCAGGATTTCGGCATCCTCCTGCTCGCGGGCCAGTTCCTGGCCCAGGGCGCTCAGACGCGGCGTATGGAAGTCGGCAACATCGAATTGCTCGACCAGTTCGCCATGCTCGAGCACGGCAACCCGGTCGCACAGGGCCTGTACCACCGACAGTTCATGCGTGACCAGCACCACCGTCACGCCCAGGCTATCGTTGATCTGCCTGAGCGTCTGCAACACGGCACGCGTGGTTTCGGTGTCCAGCGCCGATGTCGGCTCGTCACACAGCAATACCTTGGGATTCGGTGCCAGCGCACGCGCGATGGCGACCCGCTGCTTCTGCCCGCCGGAGAGTTGGGCGGGAAAGCTGTCCAGCTTGTCTGCCAGCCCGACGACATCCAGGCATTCCTTCACACGCGCAGCAATCTCGGCCCGGCTGCGCCGGCCATGGAGCTTGAGCGGGAAGGCCACATTGTCGAACACACTGGCGTTCTGCAGCAGGTTGAACTGCTGGAAAATCATGCCGGTCTGCTGGCGCGTTTCACGCAGGTCCCGCTTGGACAGTGCCGTCAGGTCGCGTCCGCCAAACAGCACACGTCCCTGGTCCGGTCGCTCGAGCAGATTGATCAGCCGCAATACCGTCGACTTGCCCGCTCCGCTCTTGCCAATCAGGCCATAGATCTTGCCTGCGTGGATATCCAGTGACACGGATTTGACGGCATCGAAGACACGGCCATCAGGCAAGGCAAAACGCTTGCCCACGGCCTCGAGCCGGATGAGCGGCGCAGTGGAGGCATCGGAGATATGCATGAGATATTGAAACAGCAGCGAGAAACAACGGCGGCCAGCGGGGCAGGCGCAAGGAGATAAACAGGCAAGGCGGCAAAGTTAGCACGACACGGCATAAGGCCGCCCACAAACCATTCTATCTTGGAATAAACAAATAACTTTTCCATCTGCTTATAATCATTATGGATATATAAACACCTAAAAAATATTAAGAACGGATATATGCACATCTACAATCATGTGCAGCCAGGCACCACGCTTTCTCCTGTCTTGCCATACCGGCACAGGCTGCCGCCCGGTCCGATTCTCCCTTCGCTGTAATCCCGCCATCATGCTGTCACGCTTCCTCTCCCGTCTCTCCGGCACCCTGCTCGCCGTTTCCCTGACTGTGCCCGCCCTGTCGCAGGCCGAAACCACCATCCGCGTCGGCCAGACCAGCGGCCCGCACGCCAAGATCATGGAAGTGGTCAAGCAAGTGGCTGCCCGCGATGGCCTGAACATCGAGATCATCGAGTTCGGCGACTATATCCAGCCCAATGCTGCACTTGATGCCGGCGACCTAGACGCCAACAACTACCAGACCCAGCCCTTTCTCCAGGCACAGATCCAGGCGCGTGGCTACAAGCTGACCAGCGTGGCCAATACCGTGCTCTTCCCGATGGGTTTCTACTCGAAGAAATACAAGTCACTGGACGAGCTGCCCGACGGCGCCAGCGTAGGCATCCAGAACGACCCGGCCAATGCAGGCCGCTCGTTGCACCTGCTGCAGAAGTACGGCCTCATCAAGCTGCGCGAAGGTGCCGGCCTGGACGCCATCCCGCGTGACATCGCCGAAAATCCACGCAACCTCAAATTCCATCAGGTCGATGCCGGCCAGTTGCCGCGCTCGCTCGACGACCTCGATCTCGCCTCGATCAACACCTCGTTCGCCATCAAGGCAGGCCTGGTGCCCAAGCGTGATGCGATTGCCATCGAGGACAGCGACAGCCCGCACACCAACCTGCTGGTGGTGCGCACCGAAGACCAGGACAAGCCCTGGGTCGCACAACTGATCAAGGCCTACCAGTCCGACGAGGTCCGTACCTTCATCGAAACCGAATTCGCCAGCTTCGCCATCCCCAGCTTCTGATTCACCGCAGCATGTCTATCTCCGCTTCACCCCTCGCGCCATTCCGCGTCCTCGACCTTTCGCGCGTGCGCGCAGGTCCCACCTGCGCCCGCTTCCTGGCTGATTTCGGCGCGGAAGTGATCCGCATCGAAGCGCCTGCAGGCATCGATCCCAACGAGGCGATGTTCGCCAACCGGGACAGCGGCGACTTCCAGAACCTGCATCGCAACAAGCACTCGCTGACACTCAATCTCAAGCAGCCGGAAGGCCGGGACATATTCCTGAAACTGGCGGCAGAAGCGGATGTCGTCATCGAGAACTGGCGGCCCGACGTCAAGACACGACTGGGGCTGGACTACGACACACTGAAAGCCGTCAATCCACGCATCATCCTGGCCAGCATCTCGGGCTTCGGCCAGACCGGCCCCTATGCCTCGCGTCCCGGCTTTGACCAGATCATCCAGGGCATGGGCGGACTGATGTCGGTCACCGGTTTTCCCGGCCAGGGCCCCGTGCGTGCCGGCCTGGCTGTCTCGGACGCCAGCGCGGGCCTGTTTGCGGCGCTGGGCGTGCTGACCGCACTGCTTGAACGCGAGCGCTCGGGTCAGGGCCAATGGGTACAGGCCTCGCTGCTGCATGCCATGATCGCCATGATGGACTTCCAGGCGGCCCGCTATCTGATCGATGGTGAAACACCCGTGCAGATCGGCAACGATCACCCCCTGACCAGCCCGATGGGCCTGTTCGAGGCAGCGGACGGTTACCTGAACCTGGGGGCCTCGGGCGATGGCAACTGGCTGCGGCTCTGCCGCGCACTTGAGCAGCCACAATGGCTGGAAGACCCTCTCTACGCCACCGAGCCCCTGCGCGTCACACATCGTGCGCAACTCAATGCAGCACTCAACACCGTCTTCGCCACCGGCACGGTCGCGCACTGGACCCGCTTGCTGAACGAGGCGGGCGTACCTGCAGGGCCGGTCTATTCGATTCCACAGGTTTTCGAAGATGAGCAGGTCAGGCACCTGCAGGTTGCGGCAGACGTCACGGCCCCTGATGGCGCGATACGCCAATTGGTCTCGCAGCCCACGGTACTGAGCCGCACACCGGCCACGTTGCGCACCACAGCCCCCACGCCCGGCGAACATACCGAGATCATCCTGCGCGGCCTGGGCTACGACGATGCCGGCATCGCCGCCCTGCGCGCCCAGCATATCGTCTGAGGAAAACACCATGCCACAGGTTGCCCTGACCATCGAAAACGGCATCGCCCGTATCCTGATCGATCATCCCGAGCGCCATAACGCCATGACCTTCGGAATGTGGCAACAACTGGCACAGCACTTCGAGACCATCGCCCAGGCACCCGAGGTGCGCGTGGTGGTGCTCAGCGGTGCCGGCGGCCGGGCCTTTGTATCGGGTGCCGATATCTCCGAATTCGAACACCTGCGCGATTCGGCAGAACAGGTGCAACGCTATGAAGACACCGCCCAGTTGGCGCTGAACGCCATCGCCGCCTGCGAACGGCCCGTGATTGCCGCCATCGAGGGCATCTGCATGGGCGGCGGACTCGGCCTGGCAGGTGCTGCAGACCTGCGCTATGCCAATCGCAGTGCCCGTTTTCGCATGCCTGCGGCCCGCCTGGGCGTAGGCTACAGCCTGCATGGCGTACAGAGGCTGGTCCAGTTGATCGGGCAGGCCAATACCGCCGATATTTTCTACACCGCACGCATTTTCGACGCCTCCGAGGCATTGCGGCTGAATTTCATCCACGCTTTCCACGAAGACGGCGAATTCCATGCCGCGATCGAACGGATCGCCGCCAACATCGCCGGCAACGCTCCCCTGCCCATCAGAGCCGCCAAGCTGGCCCTGCGCACGCTGTCAGCGGGTCATGCCATCGATGCGGCCGCCACACACTCGATCGAGCATGCCGTGCAGGCCTGCTTTGACAGTGCGGACTATCGCGAAGGCCGCAGCGCCTTTCTCGAAAAGCGCCCGCCGGCATTCAAGGGACACTAGGTCGAATAGATCCGGGTCTATTCAACCTGCTCGGCACTGCGCCGAAAACGCCGCCGCGTCGGGTCCGGACGAGGCACGGCAGCAATCAGGCGCTGCGTATAGGCCTGTGCCGGTGCCTCGAAAATCTGATCGGTCTGGCCCTCTTCGACCAGCCGTCCGGCCTCCATGATCGCCACGCGATCGGCAAAATGCCGCACCACACCCAGATCGTGCGAAATGAACAGGTAAGTCAGGCCATGCTCGGCCTGGAGATCCGCCATCAGATCCAGCACCTGCGCCTTGATCGACACATCCAGCGCCGATACCGCCTCGTCGGCCACGATGAAGGCCGGTTCGAGCGCCAGCGCCCGGGCGATCGCAATCCGCTGACGCTGCCCACCGGAGAACTGGTGTGGATAGCGACGGGCATGGTCAGGAGACAACCCCACCCGCTGCAACAGCGCCACCATGCGATCCTGCCGTTCCCGGGGCGTATGCAGCCGGTGGATGGCCATGCCATCCATGATTGCATCCCCCACCCGCCGACGCGGATTCAGGCTGGAATACGGATCCTGGAAAATAGTCTGCACACAGCGACGGAAACGCAACATCTCATCCCGCCCATGCAATCCCGGCACATCGAAACCGGCCAATTGCACACGGCCCGCATCAGCGCGCTCCAGTGCCGTGATGCAACGCCCCAGGGTACTCTTGCCGGACCCCGATTCGCCTACGACAGCCAGCGTCGTGCCGGCCTCGATCACCAGGCTGACGTCACACACCGCCTGTACCGTCTCGCGTGGCCTGCCGAGCAGGGTACGCCGCGTCACGAATGTCTTGCTCAGGCCTTCTACCTGCAGGATCGGAATACTCATGAATGGTCCGCCAGACGCCGTTGCGGATCGCGACGCGCATCCACGTTCGGGACCGCCGCCAGCAGCGCACGCGTGTAGTCTGCCTGCGGTGCGGAAAAAATCTGCGCGACCGGCCCCTCCTCGACAATGCGCCCCTGGCGCATCACGATCACGCGGTCCGCAATCTCGGCCACGACGCCCAGATCATGTGTAATGAACAACACCGCAGACCCCGTTTCGGCCTGGATGGAAAACAGCAGTTCAAGCACCTGGGCCTGTACGGTCACATCCAGGGCCGTGGTCGGCTCATCGGCAATGATCAGATCCGGCGACAATGCGCAGGCAATCGCGATCATCACCCGCTGGCGCATGCCGCCCGACAGCTCGTGCGGCCAGGCCCGGGCACGCCGGCCTGCCTCGCGAATCCCGACCCGCTCCAGCAACGCCACGGCACGCGCCATGGCCTGTGCCTGAGACACGCCACGCTCATGGATGCGAATCACCTCGGCAATCTGCTCCCCGACCCGCATCGATGGGTTGAGCGCCGACATCGGCTCCTGGAAGATCATCGCAATCCGCCGCCCACGCAGGCCGTCGAACACCTCCGGGGATATCGTCAGCAGATCCTGCCCATCGAACAACAGCGCATCGGCTGCCACACGCCCCGGCGCATCGACCAGACCCAGGATGGAAAAGCCGGTCACCGTCTTGCCGGAACCCGACTCGCCAACCAGGCAGACCACTTCGCCCCGCCGCAGGCTGAAACTGACACCATCGACGGCTCGCACATCACCTTCGTGGGTCTCGAATACCGTCTGGAGATTGCGCACCTCGAGCAGGACATCGTGTGACACCGTCATCGCTGCAGCTCCGGGTTGAGCCTATCCTGCAGCCAGTCGCCCAGGATATTGACCGCCAGTACTGTCAGGAACAGCGCAATCGACGGCACCAGGACCGGCCAGGCATTGGTGAACAGGTAATCCTTGAGCGTGCCCACCATCTGCCCCCATGAGGGCGTGGGCGGGCGCACACCCAGACCGAGAAAGCTCAGGCCGGCCTCAAGCAACATCGCGAACGAGAAGGTAAAGGATGCCTGCACGGCAATGATGGAATGCATGTTGGGCAGTATCTCGCGACGGATGATCCAGCCGGTGCCCGCCCCCAGAGACTGGGCCGCCAGGACATGCTCACGCGCCTGGATGCTGCGTGCCACCCCCCAGGTCACCCGTGCGAACTGCGGGCAATACAGCAGGCCGATTGTCATGACCAGCGTCGGCAGGCTGCCACCGATGAAGGCCAGCACCACCAGCGCCACAAACGTCTCGGGCAGCGACACCAGCACATCGATGAGTCGCACGATGGCCGCCTGCAGGCGACGTCCGGCGAACGCCGCACAAACCCCGATGGCTACGCCGGAAATGCCGGCTACCAGCACGGCTGCGGTTGCCACGCCAAGCGAGACGCGCGCCCCATAGATCACCCTGGACAGCAGATCGCGCCCCAGCTCATCCGTACCCAGCCAATGCGCAGCATCCGGCGAGGCCAGCAGATTGGCAGCGTTGATGGCGTAGGGATCGGCCAGACCCAGCCAGGGCGCAGCCAGCGCGGCCAGCGCCAGCAGCCCCAGAAAGCCTGCCGACAGCCATGCCACGATCGAGCGGCCATGACCGGCCAGACGCATCGACAGGGTCGCCATCAGCCTTTCCCCCGCATGCGTGGATCAAGCATCCCCTGGATCAGATCCACCGCCAGACTGATCAGGATGAAAATACCGAAGATGGCCAGCAGACAGCCCTGTATCACCGGATAGTCGCGCGCGAAGGCCGCGCTGACCAGCAGCGAACTGAGGCCAGGCCAGTCGAACAGTGCCTCGATGATCACCATGCCACCCAACATGCTGCCAGCCCGGATACCCACGATGGCCACCACGGGCGCGATGGCATTGGGCAAGGCATGACGCCGTATGGCGTGCGCCGACGACAGGCCCTTGGCCCGTGCCAGCCGCACATAGTCCTTGCCCATCGTATCGGTCAGGCTGGCGCGCATCATGCGTGCGACCACCCCCATGAAATTCAGACCCACCGTGAGTGCCGGCAGCGCCAGACACATCAGGTGCGCCACCGGATCGTCGGCAAAAGGCACGTAGCCCGACGAAGGCAGCCACGGCAGCCAGAGGCTGAATACCAGCACAAGCACGATACCCAGCACGAACACCGGTGAAGAAAAACCAGCCACGGCAACGACCGAGGCCAGCATGCCGGCCGCCTTGCCGCGCTTCCGTGCGGCCACCACCCCCAGCGGCACACCCAGAAGCACGGCAATGGCCAAGCCCGCCGCAATCAGCTCGAGACTACGCGGAATGCGGCGTATCAACTCCGACGATACCGCTTCGCCAGTGCGCAAGGATGTTCCAAATTCCCCCCGGAACACCTGCGCCCCCCACTGCCGAAACTGCACCGCCAGAGGCTGATCCAGCCCCAGTTGCGCACGCATATGCGCAACTGCCTGCGGGTCACTGCCCGCCTGTTCTCCCAACATCATGGTCACCGGATCGCCTGGCAACATGTGGATGGCAAAAAACACCACACATGCCGCCAGCGACAGGCTGACCAGCGCAGCCAGCAGGCGTCGGGCAATGAATGCCGGCATGGCCGCCTGCTTCCTGCTTTACTTTATCCAGATCGTCGGCAACGAAATGGCCGGACTGCTTTCGCTCAGGGCACCCCCCAGTTGCTGGTAGCCCTGCACCTTGCGGGCATAGCCCTGGGCCTGTTCACGCCAGTTGATGAATACCCACGGACTGGTTTCCAGCACGCGCTGCTCGACATCGCGATAGATCAGCTTGCGTTGCTCGGGGTCGGTCTGTGCGCGACCCTGGGCCAGCAACTGCTCGAGCTGGTCATCGCGATAACCGATCGGCTTGGCCCAGAAACTGGAATCCGCACCCAGGTAATAGGCGTAGGCATCGGGATCGGGCAGCTTGACCGACACGCCATAGATCATGGCATCGTAGTCACCACGGTTCTTGCGCTCGACCAGCGTGGCCCACTCGACCGGCTCCAGTGTCAGGTTGATGCCGGCCTCCTTGAGATTGGCCTGCAGGATCTGCGCCGTCGTGGTGTAGATGCCCAGCCCCTGGAACACCAGCAGCGACATGTCCAGGCCATCGGGATAGCCTGCTTCGGCCAGCAGCGCGCGAGCCTTGTCCAGGTCCCGGTTGTAGGTACCTTCGAAGCCAGGATTGAAATACTGTGAATCCGATGCCGTGGGCGCACCCGTGATCGGCGTGCCATGACCGAAGAACGCGGCCTTCGAGACGGCATCACGATCCAGTGCATAGGACACGGCCTGGCGCACACGCGGATCGTCGAACGGCTTGCGCGTGGCGTTGAACCAGACGCTCATGAACGCCCCGCCAGCCGTATCCACCTCGAATGCCGGGTTGCGGCTGAGCGACGCGATATCTTTCCAGGGCACGAAGTCGATCATGTCGAGCGACTGGCTGCGCAGCGCGTTCACTCGCGCATCATCACTCTTGATCATGCGAAAATCGACGCCTTCCAGATAGGGCTGACCTTCGACATAGTAAGACGGGTTGCGCTCCAGGCTGGCACGCACCGACGGCTCATAACTGGCCAGGCGGAAAGGACCGGAACCATTGGCCTCCACCTTGAGATTGGCACCGCCCTGCACCCACTGCTTGGGCACAATGGCCGCCTCGGTCAGCGCCAACACGGACAGCAGCGTCACATCGGGGCTGTCCTTGCTGATACGAATCGTGCGGGCGTCAGGCGTCTCGATGCGCGCACCCTGCAGATTGGCCCGCAGCGTTGCCCCCGTGGCCGGATCGACAATCCGGTCCAGCGAAAACCGGACATCCTCGGCCGTCACCGGCGAGCCATCCTGGAAACGGGCATCCTCACGCAGGTGGAACACCAGAGTCTGAGGATCGGGCTGTTCCCAGCTGGCTGCCAGGGCAGACACGATATCGCCGTTCTTGTCGTAGGTCACCAAGGGGCTGTAGAGCACCCCTACCAAAGCACGCCAGGCACTTCCTCCAGCAACATGCGGATCCAGTGATGCAACTTCGGATACCGTACCGTAGCGCAGCGTACCACCACGCTTGACAGCCTCATCGGCCAAAGTGGGAACGGAGATGCTGCCCAGCAGGACACTCATGCCTGCTGCCGCCCCGAGTCGCTTCCAGATATGCAGACCCATCGTTTTTCCCCTTTTCGAGTCGAATCCTACGCCCACCACACTGCCCATGCCGTCACGCGGCACCGGGCAATGCGGATATCATCCGATCCACATCGGCCAGATCATTGAAATACGTCGCCGACATCCGCAGATTGCCGCCCCGTACCGCAACGTCCACCCCCTCCTCGCGCAACTGCGCCGCGATGGCATACACGTCGACACCACCCGGGTGTCGGAAAGACAGATTGCCCGAGCGTTCTTCCGCCCCCTGCGAACTGACGATCACATAACCTTTCTGCCTGAGCGCCTCGACGGCGTGCCCGGTCAGGTTCATGATGTGCTGCTCGATCTGCTGCGAGCCCAGGGCCAGTTGAATGCGGACTGCCGTATCCAGCCCCCACAGACCGGTGAAATTTGCCAGCGCCTCTTCGAAGCGGCCGGCGTCCTTGCGATATTCCAGCACGTAATCCATGTGGTCTTCGTCGGTGCTGGTGACGGAATGGTAGCCCACGCTCGGCGGGTCCAGCAGTTCCAGTACATCACGGCGGCAATAGAAGAAACCCGTGCCTATCGGTGCCAGCATCCACTTGTGGCCGCCCACCGACAGGAAGTGCACCCCCAGCGCTTCGACATCCATCGCCAGTGCGCCCGCCCACTGGATGGCATCCAGGTTCAGGTAGGCACCACGCTCGGCGCACAATGCCGCGACCGCCGCCACGTCCAGGCGAAAACCATTGGAAAACTGCACCGCGCTGAGCGACACCATGCGAGTCCGATCATCCATCTGGGCGCGGATATCATCCACAAGGATACGCCCCTGGCGATTCTTGACCCAGCGCACCGACACGCCACGCGCGGCCAGCTTCATCCAGCAATAGACATTGGACGGATATTCGATATCCGCCAGAATGACATTGTCACCCTCGCGCCACGGAAAGCCATTGGCAACATTGACCAGGCCTTCTGTCGTATTCTTGACGAAGGCGATCTCTTCGCGTCGGGCACCGATCAGGCGGGCAATGCGAGCCTTGATGACATCGTCGGCATATTTGCACCAGTGCGGATAATTGTTGCGACCATGGTCGCGCACATCATGCATGAACCGGTCAACGGCATCGATCACCGGCGTGCTCAGGGCACCGATCGAAGCATTGTTCATGTAGGCACGTTCGCACCGGATCGGGAAATACTGGCCGACCGTATCCCAGGACAGCGCTTCGATGCCCTCGGCATCTTGCGCGAACAGGCCTGGCGTCACCTGCTTGGTCGGGAAAGTATAAATGGTGCTAGACACGAGAAGCTGCCTTGATATTTTAATTGGACGCTTCTGCAACGCATCCGATGTACCCATGCTAGAGGGGTATCAAACAGTACGTCAATTTCCTTATTCGCATGAGTGAATGCGCATTCGGCATAATTCCGTCATACTCTGTCGTATCGCCGCATATGGCCCGCATCACAGGATTGCTGCACCCCCAAGTTAAACTGCTTTTTATCTACAAAATAAGGGAAAACCCCTATGAGTCTGAAACGACTCCAGGCACTGAAGGCAGTGCTCGAGACAGGCAGCGTCACCGAAGGCGCACAAATGCTGAACCGCACCCAGCCACAGATCAGTCGCCTGCTGGCGGCCCTGGAGGACGAGGTCGGCTTTCCGTTGTTCGTGCGCCAGGGCCGGGGACTGCTGCCCACCCGTGAATGCCTGCGCTTCTACGAAGGCACCCGCCACATCCTGGATGGTCTGCAGGATATCTCCCGTGTCGCCAAATCCATTCGCTCGCACCACGAGGCCTGGCTGCACATCGTCACCCAGCCCTACTTCGCCCATGGCATCATGCCCAATGCCATCCATGCCTTTTCCAGGCTGTACCCAAGTGCCCGGGTATCGCTGGAAGTTCGCTCGCGTGTGGATGTCGGACTCTGGATGTCGGGACAGAAATTCGACTTCGGCATGGCCGCCCTGCCTCTGGACTTTCCGGGCCTGCGGACACAGCCCTTTGCCGAAGCCAGGATCGTGGTGGCCATGCCCGAAGGCCATCCACTGGCCGACAGGAAGGTTCTGCGCCCCGAAGACCTGCGAGACCAGCCCTTCATTGCGCTGCGCACGTCTACCTTGCTGCGGCAGTTTACAGATGAACTCTGCGCTCGCCAGGGCATCGAACTCCAGATCGTGGCAGAAACATCAACCGGCGAATCTGCCTGCATGATGGCCTCGCTGGGGATGGGGCTGACCCTGTCAGATCCGGTGCTGGCCTCCAGGGTGCCCGGACTGGTGCTGCTCGATTTCGAGCCCGCGCTGCACTTGCGCTATGGCTTTCTGCTGCCGGGTTCGTTTGCCCCATCGGCGCTGGCCCAGGCCTTTGCCCGGACCGTCGTGGAAACGGTCGCACAGGTCGGCGGCAACCGTATTCAGGTTTGCGATCAGGGCTGGGAAATCAGGCCAGACTAGTCACTGCCCTACATTTCACTGAGCCGCTGAAAATCCAGGTACGACGTAAAAATGGCATATCGGCCAATACCCTTGATCGGCACGTGCCCGTAGTAGGGGCTCAGTTGCCAGAAAGCCGCCAGTTCCGATCCCTTGGCAACGGCATCGACATAGATGGCAGAGGCCAGCCCGGTGCGATTTGCACCATGCTCGCAATGGATGAGCAATGGCTTGGGCAGCGTTTGCATCAGCAGGGCAAGCTCCTCTGCTGCTGCCACGCTCAACCCCTTGCCCGAGCTGACCGGATAGTCGACCAACCGGACACCCAGCGCTGCCGCAGCCTGACTTTCTTCCTGGTACCATTCACCGTGATCTTCGTCACGCAGGTTCAGGACCGTGCGGATGCCATATTCTTCGACATATTCCCTGAGGTCATCGCCATCCGGCTGTGCTGAACGGTACACCTGCCCGTCGATGACCTCATGGAAATTGCCAGTCATCTGATTGATGCCTGCATGCAGCGCAACCACGGCCACAAGGCCCACCCCGCCGAGGGCAAGCCTCTTCAACAGCTTGAACATCATGATTCTGCATCCGGTTAAACAAGGTTAAGGCCCTATCGGTCTTTCCCCCGTCTCTGCGGACAGGTCGAAAACAGCCACTCGAACTGGTGGCATTCTCGCATGCGTTATCTTGCAGCCGTATGACCGGCATGGCGGCGACAAGATACAGCGCGTAACGGCACCAAGCTGCGCATCATGACACCAAAGCCCTGAAATGAGAAGAAAAATCAGGAACAGCGCGCCTGGCTGATACTGCTGCCGGCCGGCACGTCATGGGTCAGCCAGACGTTGCCGCCGATCACCGAGCCACGCCCGATGGTCACCCGCCCCAGGATGGTGGCTCCGGCATAGACGACCACATCGTCCTCGACGATGGGATGGCGGGCATTGCCCTTGACCAGCGAACCATCCTCAGCCACCGGGAAGCGCTTGGCCCCCAGCGTGACATTCTGGTAGAGCCGGACATTGCGGCCAATGATGGCGGTTTCGCCGATCACCACCCCGGTACCGTGATCGATGAAGAAGCTCTCGGCGATCTGTGCGCCGGGATGGATATCGATCCCGGTTTCGGAATGAGCGATCTCGGAGATCAGCCGCGCCAGCATCGGCACGCCCAGGCGATACAGCTCATGCGCCAGGCGATGCGAAATGATCGCGCTGACGCCGGGATAGCACAGCAGCACTTCGGACACGCTGCCGGCAGCCGGGTCGCCCTGGTAGGCGGCCCGGATATCGCTGACCAGCAGCGCACGGATACCCGGCAACGCAGCAGCAAACCGGCGCGTCAGCTCGACTGCCTGGGCCTCGATGGTCTCGTCGGTTCCCGGCTCGCGTCCCTGCACGAAGAACAGCGCCCGGCGCACCTGCTCGACCAACACCGCCAGGGTCGAACTGAGCGTGGTGCCGACGAAATAGTCGATGCTCTCCTCGGTCAGGTCGGCGTGCCCGTAGTGTGTGGGAAACAGACTGGCTGCACAGCCACGCACCACACTGGCCACCGCCTCGCGCGAAGGCAACTCGCGGATGCGGCCGAGATAGCGGATCTTGTGCGTGACCTCGCGTGATTCACGCAACGCGGCGACCACTTCCTCCACGCCCCAATGGGAGTAGGCAATGGCCACGCGCTGGTAGGGATTGGATCTGGAATTCATATGACATAACCGGTTGAACATGCGTATATTACGCTTTCCATTCATAGAAGATCAGGAATCCGGCATGTTCGAGGAAGCCGAAAACGACCCATCTCTGCCCAAGGCACAGCAATCCGCAGACTTCATCGAAGATCTGCGTACCGACCTGCTGCGGGAACAGTATCGCCGAGTTGACGACCAGCGGCAGACTCTGCTGATCGTGGTGGCCGGTGTCGATGGCTCCGGCAAGGGCTCGACCATCAACCAGCTCAACAACTGGATGGACCCGCGCCACATCCGCACGCTGGCATACGGAGAACTGAGCGACCTCGAAGCCATGCGCCCGGCCATGTGGCGCTACTGGCGCGATCTGCCGGCCAAGGGCGAGACAGGGGTCATCTTCGGTTCCTGGTATGGCTCGCTGCTGACCGAGGCCAGCCGCAAGAAACCCGATCCTGATCGCATCCGCCAGTATGCATCACAGATCAACCAGTTCGAGGCCATGCTTGCCCAGGAAGGCGTCCAGATCATCAAGCTCTGGTATCACCTGTCGGCCAAGGCCCAGAAAAAGCGTACCGAAAACCTGCTGGCCAATCCAGACACCGCCTGGCGGGTGACCGACGCAGACATCAAGGTTCAGAAACGCTTCAAGCGCCTTCGCCAGGCAGCTGAGGAGACCATCGGCCTGACCCACCAGGACCACGCGCCCTGGGTCATCATTCCCAGCGCCAACGACAGTCTGCGCAGCGTGCGCACCGGACTGGCCGTCCTGGATGCCCTGCGCCAGAAACCTGCCCGCAGGGTCACTATCCACACCCCGACCAGCGTCCCGCTCAACCCCCATACCGTGCGCCTGACCGGCATGGACTATGCCCCGACCCTGGAAAAAACCGATTACGAGTCGGAACTGCAACACTGGCAGGCCCGACTGGCCCGGGCCGCCCGGACTCCAGAATTTGCGCACCGCTCGATGGTCATCGCCTTCGAAGGCCAGGACGCCGCCGGCAAGGGCGGGGCCATCCGCCGCATCACCGACGTACTCGACGCCCGCTACTACGATGTCTATCCGGTTGCCGCCCCCAGCGAGGAAGAACGGGCCCGCCCCTACCTGTGGCGCTTCTGGCGTCCCCTGCCGCGTCACGGACACATCGCGATATTCGACCGCTCATGGTACGGTCGCGTGCTGGTCGAGCGGGTCGAGAAATTCGCCAAGCCGGCAGAATGGCAGCGGGCCTATGGCGAGATCAACAACTTCGAGGCCCAGATGGTCGCCAATGGCACGCTGGTACTGAAATTCTGGCTGGCCATCACCAAGGACGAACAGCTCAAGCGCTTCGAGGAACGCATGCGTTCCAGCATCAAGCACTACAAGATCACCGACGAGGACTGGCGCAACCGCAACCGCTGGAACACCTACAAGACCGCTGCCGACGAGATGCTGCGCCGCACCGACACACCACACGCCCCCTGGCACGTGGTAGCAACCAACGACAAGCGCCGCGCCCGCATCGAAGTGCTCAAGGCCGTGGTGCTGGCACTCGAGGGCGCTGACCAGGCTCCGGTCTACCAGGAACCGTCGATCGAGTCGCAATTCCACGAGGCCTCCTGACACGCCAGGGCCCGCCACACTCACTTAAAAGAAGCCTCGCACAGACCCTGCCGAGCCATGCATACTGAAACACCCGCCTCTTGCCCGCTCTGCCAACCACAGGGAGAAGAGCTGATCTGGCACGATGAGCAACTGCGCGTCATTGCCGTCGATGATCCGGCTTATCCGGGCTTCACCCGCGTAATCTGGAGCGAACATGCCGCCGAGATGACCGATCTGCCAGCCGCAGCGCGAGCGCACCTGATGCAGGCGGTATGGACGGTGGAACAGGCGCTGCGCGACACGCTGCAGCCTCACAAGATCAACCTGGCCTCGCTCGGCAACATGGTGCCGCACCTGCATTGGCACCTGATCCCGCGCTGGCAGGATGACCTGCACTTTCCAGACCCTGTGTGGGCCGCGCCCAAGCACGATCCGGCGCGCCATATGATCTGGCACGACGGCAGGCTGAAGGCCATCCGGGCACGACTGCCGGAATGCCATGCGCGCATGCGCAGCGCTCTGGCGCTGCGCTGACGCGATAAGGAAATCAGATCACCGAGATCTGACCGACCATGCCAGCCTCGGAATGCCCGGGCAGCAGGCAGGCAAAGTCCACCGTGCCGGCCTGGCCAAATGTCCAGACCAGTTCGCCACTGGCCTTGCCCTCCAGGCTGACGGCATTCTGCTCCGCATGTGCCATGCCCGGTTGCTCGCGCATCTGTACGGCATGTGCGCGCAGGTCTTCGAGCGATCCCAGCACCATTTCATGGGCAATGTCGCCATTGTTGTGCACGACGAAGCGTACGGTTTCCCCGGCAGCCACATCGATCCTGGCTGGCGAGAAGCGCATCATGTCATCCATGGACACGTCGACCGTACGGCTGGCCTGGGCAGCATCACCCGGCTGACCGATATCGACAGCGGCGTGACCACCAGCCGTACCATGATCATGTGCGGCAGCACCATGCCCGGCCTGCCCATGGGCTGGCTCGCTGGCTGCGCCCTGGGCCTGGTCGCCGTGTCCACCGGCATGGTTGCCGGCACTCCAGGCCATCATCGGCACCAGCGCCAGCGCCGCCAGCATTGCGATCTTCTTCATCGTGCACTCCTGTCAGACAAGGTTGTAACCTTTATTCGACAGTGACACTCTTTGCAAGGTTCCGTGGCTTGTCCACATCGGTGCCCCGCGCGCAGGCCGTGTGATACGACAGCAATTGCAAAGGCACCGTATGCAGGATGGGGGACAGCATGCCGTAGTGTTCCGGCATACGGATCACGTGGGTGCCTTCGGACGAGGCGATGCGGCTGTCGGCATCGGCAAACACATACAGGTCGCCGCCGCGTGCGCGCACTTCTTGCATATTGGATTTGAGCTTTTCCAGCAGGGCATCGTGCGGTGCCACCACCACCACCGGCATATGCTCGGTCACCAGGGCCAGCGGGCCATGCTTGAGTTCGCCGGCCGGGTAGGCCTCGGCATGGATGTAGCTGATTTCCTTGAGTTTGAGCGCGCCTTCGAGGGCGATCGGGTAGTGCATGCCGCGCCCCAGGAACAATGCATTCTCCTTGCCGGCAAAGCGCTCTGCCCAGGCAATGATCTGAGGCTCCAGGGCCAGTACCGCGCCAATCGCCGTTGGCAGATGACGCAACGCCTTGATGTGCTGCGCCTCGGCCTCTTCGCTCAGCCTTCCCCGCACTTGCGCCAGGGACAGGGCCAGCATGAACAAGGCCGTCAACTGCGTGGTGAAAGCCTTGGTCGAAGCCACCCCGATCTCGACACCGGCGCGCGTGATGAAGTTGAGCGCGCACTCGCGCACCATGGCGCTGGTCGCCACGTTGCAGATCGTCAGGGTGTGCTGCATGCCAAGGCTGCGGGCATGCTTGAGCGCAGCCAGCGTATCGGCCGTTTCGCCCGACTGGGAAATGGTCACGACCAGGCTGTTGGGATTGGGCACGCTGTCGCGGTAGCGGTATTCGCTGGCGATTTCGACCGACACCGGCACCTGGGCGATGGATTCGATCCAGTACTTGGCAGTCAGACCAGCGTAATAGCTGGTGCCGCAGGCCAGCACGAGGACCGAGTCCACTTGCTTGAAAATCTTGTAGGCCTGGTCGCCGAACAGTTCGGGGGTGATCGACTCGATATCCTGCAGGGTATCGCCCACCGCACGCGGCTGTTCGAAAATTTCCTTCTGCATGAAGTGGCGATACGGTCCCAGGTCTGCAGCGCCGGTATGCACGTGCACCACATGGATTTCGCGCTCGACGCGACGGCCCTCGGCATCGACGACCCAGACCCCGTTGAGCTGCAGATCGACCACGTCGCCTTCTTCGAGATAGATGATCCGGTCCGTCGTGCCTGCCAGTGCCAGCGCATCCGACGCCAGAAAATTCTCGCCCTCGCCGACGCCGACCACCAGCGGCGAGCCCTGACGGGCACCGACCACGCGGTGCGGCTCGTCGCGGCAGAATACGGCGATGGCATAGGCACCCTGCAGGCGACGCACGGCCTGCTGCACGGCCTCGAACAGATCCCCGGCATACAGGTGATCGACCAGATGCGCGACCACCTCGGTGTCGGTCTGGCTGACGAAGGTATAGCCGATCTGGGTCAGTTCGGCGCGCAGCTCGTCATGGTTCTCGATGATGCCGTTGTGCACCAGCGCGATACGCGGCTCGTCCAGGTTCAGCCCGGAAAAGTGGGGGTGCGCATTCTGAGTGACAGGCGCGCCATGCGTGGCCCAGCGGGTATGGGCAATACCGGTGAACCCGGCCAGGTGATCATGCTCGATCTGCTCGGCCAGCTCGGCCACGCGCTGCGTGCTGCGCGAACGGCGCAACTGCCCATCGGCATGCACGGCCACGCCGCAGGAATCATAGCCACGGTATTCGAGCCGTCGCAGACCTTCGACCAGCACAGGGGTGATATCACGTTGCGCCACGGCGCCGACAATGCCACACATAGAATCCGCTCCAGTAAAAAGGCTATCGCAGCCCGAATGAATTGAGATGGGTGCATTGTGCGGCAGGCATGGAGAAATATGATTTCTTTTTTTAATTAATATGGAAATTTAATTTCCATACATACTTGTCAGGAAATTTTATTTCCTATATTTATTTTTTTAGAAATTTAATATCATTAAAGCGGATTGAACACAGGATGCCCACATCAGTATCCCCTGCATGCGCTCGCACAGCACAAGCCAGGCTCACACCTCCATACATAGCAGGCATCACGACCATCATGACTGTTGCAGCATCCACACGCATCGAGCTCGACGATACAGACCACCGCATCCTCGCGCTATTGCAGGAAAACAGCGCCCTGACCAACCAGGAGCTGGCACACCTGAGTCATACCTCGCCCGCCACCTGCCTGCGGCGTGTGCGACGGCTCGTCGAAACCGGCGTGATCGCACGCCAGGTCGCGCTGCTCGACGCCAGCCGCATCCGCCCCAGCCTGACCGCCATCGTCGAGATCACGCTCGACCAGCAGGCTGAGGAACACCTGTCCGCATTCGAGATGGCCGCCCAGGCCGAAACCGCCATTCAGCAGTGCTATCGAGTCTCGCAAGGGCCGGATTTCGTGCTGATCATCGAGGTCGTCGACATGCCGGCCTACCACGCACTGGCACATCGCTTCTTCACGGGGCAGAAGAATGTCCGCAACGTACGGACCTTCTTTTCCATCAACCGGGCCAAGTTCGATACCCGGATCGCCCTCACTCCGCCCGCATCCGCCACAGATTGAGCGCCACCGCGGCCGACGCACACAGCAGCGCCGCACACAACCCCAGTATCGGTCCCTGCGTATCATGCAGGCCAAACCCCACCGCCACACAAGCGGCCCCCACGCTCTGTCCGAATACCCGGGTGGTCGCCTGCATGCCGCCAGCCGCACCACTGCGCTCCAGCGGAGCCGACGACAGCATGGCCCGATTGTTGGGGGTCTGGAAAAAACCGAAACCGATGCCGGTCAGCGTCATGGTCAACATGATCCAGCCATTGCCGACGTCCTTCGGCAGACTCAGCAACGTAGCCAGCCCGGCCACCATCACGGCGGCACCGATGGCCGACAGCCGCGCGGCAGGCGCCCGGTCCGACAGCCATCCAGCCACCGGTGCCATCACCGCCGTCCCGATCGGCCAGGCCCCCATCAGCATGCCCAGCTCCAGATAATCACGCCCCAGTACCTTCAGGAAATAGAACGGCAGCGAGACAATGGTGGCCATCTGTGCCGCAAACATGAATGCCGAGGCACTGACCGCAAAACCGATGGCCGGAATATGCAGCAGATCCACGGGTGCCAGGGGTGCCGCCTGACGACGCGAGCGCACGTACAGCAACCGGCCCGGCAAGACCGCCAGAGCCATCATCGCCAGCGCTCGCAACGGATGACTGGCCAGATGATCCAGTCCCACCACGAACAGCCCGAACATCAGCATGCTGAGCAGGGCACTGGTCATGTCGAATGGCGTACGCACAGCCGGCACTTCCGGCAGCTTGCGTACACCGGCCAGCGCCAGCAGGCCGATCGGCAGACTCAGCAACAGAATCCAGCGCCAGGAGCCTGCCGCCAGGATCGTCGATCCGATCGACGGCCCCAGCACCGCCGTCATGCCGACCGTCATGGCGTTCCAGCTGATGCCCCGCCCCAGCATTTCACGGGGGTAGATGGCACGCACCAGGCCACCGAACAGACACATCAGGCTGGCGGCACCCACGCCCTGCCCCATGCGCGCCGCAATCAGCCAGGGCAGTGAGGTGGATAGCGCCCCCAGCGCAGCCGAAGCCAGGAACAGACTCATGCCGCACACGAACATGCGCCTGAACCCGACCCGCTCGGCCACGGCGGCCAGCGGCAGCAGCAGCGACAGCACGGTCAGGCTGTAGGCATTGACGATCCAGACCACCGATGCCGGCTGCACGCCGAACTCGTCGGAAATCGCCGGCAGCGCCACATTGAGACTGCTGGCGTCGAGCACCGTCAGGCCGATGCCCAGCAACAGCACGACCGCCGCCCACAGGCGGCGGGGCATCGGCAAACCGCCGGTCACGACGTGCGGACGGGCCGTTCCCAGCCTTCGATGCTGGTCTGCCGGGTGCGCGACACCGTCAACTGGCCGGCCGGCGCATCACGCGTCAGCGTGGTGCCCGCGCCGATCGTGGCACCGGCACCGACCGTGATCGGTGCCACCAGCTGGGAGTCGGAACCAATGAAGGCATCATCCTCGATCACGGTCTTGTGCTTGTTGACGCCATCGTAATTGCAGGTGATCGTGCCGGCACCGATATTGACGCGGGCACCCACCTCGGCATCGCCGACATAGGACAGGTGGTTCGCCTTGGAGCCCTTGCCGATACGGGCATTCTTGACCTCGACGAAGTTGCCGACATGACTGTTCTCGCCCAGTTCGGCACCGGGTCGCAAACGGGCATAGGGACCGATCTTCGCACCCTGGGCTGCCGTGGCACGCTCAAGATGGCTGTAAGCCTCAACGCGCACGCCGGCACCGAGGGTCACGTCACGCAACACGCAGTGGGGACCGACATGCACGCCATCGGCCAGCTCGACACGGCCTTCGAACACGCAACCCACATCGATGAACACATCCCGGCCACACAGCAACTCACCGCGCACATCGAAGCGTGCAGGATCGGCCAGCGTCACGCCAGCCTCGAGCTGGCGCCGGGCCAGCTCCTGCTGCCAGGCGCGTTCGAGGGCTGCCTGCTGGGCACGACTGTTGACACCCAGGGTTTCCCAGCCAGCCGCAGGTTGCGCCGCCTGCACCGGCACGCCGCTTTCCACGGCCATGCCGACAACATCCGTCAGGTAGTACTCCTGCTGCGCGTTGTCATTATCCAGAGACGCCAGCCAACCGATCAGCGCCTTGGTCGGGGCTGCCAGGATACCGGTATTGACCTCGCGAATGGCCTGTTCGGCCTCGGACGCATCCTTGTGCTCGACGATGCGCTGGATGGCCCCGGCGGCATCGCGCACGATGCGTCCATAGCCCGAGGCATCGGCCAGCGTTTCGGTCAGCAGGGCCAGCCCCTGGCCTCGTGCAGCCAGGAGACGTCGCAGGGTTTCCGGCTGTACCAGCGGGACATCGCCGTACAGCACCAGCGTGACATCGTCCGGGCCATCACCGCCCAGCAGTTCCGGCACCGCCTGGCGCACGGCATCACCCGTGCCTTGCTGCGGCTCCTGCAGCACGAAGCGGATCCCGGGCCAGTCGGCATAGGCCTGCCGCACCTGTTCGCCGCCATGGCCGATGACGACCACCACGCGCGCCGGCTCGAGCGCTTCGGCGCTGGCCAGTACGTGGCCCAGCATGGGACGGCCAGCGATGGGATGCAGCACCTTGGGCAAATCGGACTGCATGCGCTTGCCGCGTCCGGCTGCCAGGATGACGATATTCAACATGGGTCATATCCCCGAGGTTTGAGATATGCATATTGTGTCATGCCGCCCCTGGCCCCGCCATGCGCGGTCGTTACTTTTTATCTGCTGCCGCCTTGCCTGTCGCAGGCTTGCGGGCAGCAGGTTTTCTGACGGCCGGCTTGCGTGCAGCAGGCGTGCTGGTCGCCGTTTTCTTGTTGGCCGTCGCTTTCCGGGCCACCGCCGTTTTTTCCCTGCCACCGGCAGGCTTGCCGGTCGGGGCGCTGGCCGGCGTCGGCGCGGACGATGCCGCAGGTGCCACAGCCACATCACTGACTCGCACCATATCCAGGATCTGGGTGAACTGTGTATTGAGGGTATCCCACCAGGCTTGCGACGACTGTCCGAACGCTGCCGAAACCGCCTGGGCTGCCTCGTTTGTCGTGCCACTCACCGGCTTCGGTGACCCGGCGGTGTCGGCAGTGGCATCCTTGCCGGCCGTTGCCTGCGCCTCGCTGCGTTCTGCCGCCTGCCCGGTGGTCCGTGCCGCTGCCAGCAGGCCATCGGAAAATCCCTGCAGGGCGGCCATCGTGGCACGCTGCACCTCCAGACTCTGGATGGTATTGCTCAGCATGGACAGGTTGAACTGCAACCAGCCCTGCACTGTCTTGAGTTCCGTGATGCGACGATCCAGTTCCTGCGGATCCAGCCCTGCTGCCAACGGCAGCCCACTGGCCAGCCCCTGTGGGCCAGCCAGACCGCCCCAGGCCTGCTGCATCATGTCCATGCCCGACAGCAGAGGGTTGCTCCCCATGCTCCCCAGACCGCCCGGTATTGCAAATGGATTGAAAGAATCTGCTGCCATGACTGCCTCCACACAAAGATACAAATTGATTGGAAAGATACAGGATTTCCTGAAACTTTCGCCACCTGGCAGGGACTAACCCTTGGATGCTGCATGAATATCATCAGTTTTCCTGCCCGTCTCGGCTTCTCCTCCTTCCCCTCCCAAATAGAGACGGGCATTCCGGACACCTCCTGCAGGTGTCCTTTTTTTTGCTCAAGACCCTGCGCGCTAAAATAGCGCATGCTCATGATACCCGTCCCTGCGCTGCCCACAGTTGCCATCGAAACCCTGCAACGCCTGCAGCAACGCTACCAACAGCAGTCAGAATCCAGCCCCGTGCCTGCCAGCCGGCCACTACGGATCGCCGGCAGGCTATGCGGCTGGCTCGACCCGGCGGCACAGGCCGCCCTGATCGACGACCCTGCCTGCATACGCCAGGACGATGGCATGGCACTGTTTCATGACATTCCTCCCGGCCCGGCCCTGGACGAAGCGCTTGCAGCGCTGGCGCTGAAACTGCGCGATGCCGGTTGCCTGCGCACCTGGCGCGACGAAACGCTGCCCGTCACCGACGCGTCAGGCCAGGTCTTTGCGGCCCTGGAGCGTGGTGCGGTGCGGCCCTTCGGGCTGCTGACATTCGCCCTGCATCTCAATGCATGGACGCCTGAAGGCGATCTCTGGATCGCGCAACGCGCCCTGACCAAATCCACCGATCCCGGCATGTGGGATACGCTGGTGGGCGGCCTGGCCGCCTATGGTGAAAGCATGGAAACGGCACTGCTGCGCGAAAGCGCCGAAGAAGCCGGGCTAGCGCCTGCGGACCTGAACTCGCGCAGCCCGCTGCGCACCATCTGGCGTGTACGCAGCCGTCTGCCGGAAGGCTATCAGCTTGAAGACATCATCGTCAGCGATTGCATCCTGTCGCCGGACGTGCGGCCCGCCAACCAGGACGGCGAAGTCATGGCCATCCGAACGGCATCTCCCTTGGAAGTCACCGCCATGCTGGAAGCGGGAGACTTCACGCAGGAAGCAGCACTGGTATTGATCGAGGGATTGCTGCACTACAGTCAGGCCACCTGACCGCCATGGCACGCTGTTGACGGTCAGACGCCTTCTGCTCAATGCATTGCGGCGCGATCGGGTGCTCGAGCCGTCACAGTAACAGCAAGCCTCCCACCGGCAGCAACAGCAGCGCCGGCCACAGTTGCCGACGCACGACACGGTCGCGCAACCAGTCGAGATCCGCATGCCCGCGGCGCAGCGCCAGGATACCTGCGTTGAGTACAAGACAGATGAGATTGCCGATACCCAGCACCAGCAGCGGTTCCAGGATACCGACACTATTCAGGATGAGACCACCCGATCCGTCAAACAGGACAAGCAGCAGCAACAGCCCACCAAGGAGCACGGCCGCGATGGCCACCATCACAGACAGCGCGCCAAGAAGTTGCACGAGAGCACTGATCAACCATTCCATCGATCCAGTGTAGCAGGGACTTTGCCACACTTGGCCGCGCCGCATCGTTCCGTTATGGTGGCGTTTTACAGGGAAGCAACATGGCAGACAAAGCACGACATCAGGCACGGCGAGAGCAACTGGCAATCCTGTACGGTGATCCCCTGCAAGACAGCGAAAAACAGATCGAACCGAGTGCCTTGCATACCATTACGCTGATGATGTCGATGGCGTACACGCTGGATCAATGCGAAGGAACTGCAGCCGGACAGTTGGAGCACGCTCAGGCGCTAGGGCTGCAACTGCTACTGGAGGGCGGTGAGTCGCCAGTCGAGGCACAGGCCATGTTGGAGGCGGCCACAAACGCCATTCAGGCCGAGGCGCGCAAACACGCCGCAACACCAGCCGATCCCCTCGCTTGCCAGGCCTGGCTGGCATTGCTGGAGGAAGAGGTCGACTATATACGCACCCTCATGCGCGCATAACGTGCGAGCGGTTCAGTACCGAAAGACCCAGGGTGTCATGGGGTGGAACCTCGACGTGGCATCAGGGGTGCCACGCAAGTATTGTCGTGTCAGCCGAGGCAGATTGACCCGACTGGGATTCGGCAGCCCCAACGCCTGAAACAGCCTACTGGACATCACGGCGTAGGGATACACGCGCCACGCAACCAGGCCGACGACCGGCATCAGCGTCGCGCTCGTGACCAGACTGGATGTCAGCCACCAGAACCAGTCCATCGGCATGCCGTGGCTGATATCCATCACCATGGCAAACAGGAAAGACCCCAGCAGGCACGCCGATCCCCAGCCCAGCAGCAACATTTTCAGGAAAGCCCGATGGCCACGGCCGCTGTGTGGCGGCATCCAGATTGTTCGATCCAATGGTCGGGCAACGGCCCGGGCAACCCAAGTGTCACCCTGACGCTGCCCCAGCACAATCACTTCATCCTCGTCGACGAACCCGACGTTTCCAAGAAAGCCGGTCACCGGATACGGCCCTACCCGGCATTGAAAAGTCATGATGGGATCGGTTGCATCGCCCTGACTGGCTGCCGCACTCGCCGCAGCACCCGCCAGCCCTTCCAGGGCAAGCCCGGTCGCCGCGACCGCACCGACGCCACGATCCCCCTGCCGCCAGACAAAATCCTGGCGACCTGTCATCGTGCTCAGTTCCGATACTTTGCCAACCAGGCGTTCATAGGGGACGCTGCTCATGCCGGATAATGAATTCGAGAGCGCAGATTGCTGCGGGTCATACGCGGCCAAGGCACCGCACAATATACTGCGTCGTCAGGCGGCCAGGGCCGCCCGCATTTTTTTCATCGCAGCCGTCTCGATCTGGCGGATGCGCTCTGCCGACACGCCATACTGCTGTGCCAGCTCCTGCAGGGTCGGGCCGCTTTCGTCACCCAGCCAGCGGGATTCGACGATATGGCGGGCACGCGGATCGAGCACATCCAGGGCACGCTTGAGTCCGGTGCTCTGCAGTTCATCATGCGCCTGCCGCTCCAGCACCTGACTGGGCTCCTGCTCGCCTTCGTCGGACAGCCATGCCACAGGCGCAAAGCGATGATCATCGTCCGCATCGACCGGTGCTTCGAGCGCGACCTCATGGCCGTACATGCGCACTTCCATCTCGGCGACATCTTCGGGGCGCACATTGAGCTTGTCGGCAATGCCCTGCACCGCTTCGGGATCCAGCGTACGACCGTCGGGCCGCATGCTGCGCAGGTTGAAGAACAGCTTGCGCTGTGCCTTGGTGGTGGCGACCTTGACCAGTCGCCAGTTGCGGACGATGAATTCGTGGATTTCGGCCTTGATCCAGTGCACGGCAAACGACACCAGCCGCACACCGCGTGTCGGGTCGAAACGCTTGACGGCCTTCATCAGGCCGATATTGCCTTCCTGCACCAGGTCGCCATGCGGCAGTCCATAGCCCATGTATTGGCGGGCGATGGACACGACCAGCCTCAGGTGTGAAAGCACCAGTTGGCGCGCAGCCTCGAGATCACCTTCATCACGCAGGCGTTGGGCAAGCGAACTCTCCTGCTCGGCACTCAGCACCGGCAGTCGGTTGACAGTGGCAATGTAGGCATCCAGCGAACCCAGTGCGCCCGGATTGGCAACCGCTGCCGCCAGGGCATTGCCTGACAGGGCCAGCGGCTGGTTTGCGTGTTTCATGGAGGCAGTCTCCTGAAAGCGATCATTGATCGACAAGGTATTTATATTAGCACTCCTGTGGGGTGAGTGCTAATTCGACTACGACATACACATTTGGTTCCCTTCCGGCCACCGGTATAGCCTATATAATTTGCCCCCAGCCGCACCCTCCTGGATTATCTCGCGTGAGTTCACCCCCGCCCGCCTCCAAGCGTACGACGGCAGCCCGCCTGTTCGCTCGCATCCTGATCATCCTGTCCCTGACCGCGCTGCTCGGTGGCTGGCTCTTCTATGCCATACGCTACCAGCACCTGCACGATACCCTGATCACCTGGTTCCAGGGCCGGCAAATGGATGAAACCGTCTGGAACGATGAGCAGGATCGCAGCAGCGCCTTCTGGCTGCCGGACTACCGCGTCGTCTCGTGGCATCGCATTCCCGAAATCGACAACAACCTGTCCGGCTTGAGTTTCGTCGGCGAGCGTCAGGAACTGCTGGCCGTGCTGAACCGACCTCCCACGCTGGTCACGCTCGATCTGGCGGGCAACTTCAAGGCCGCCTATCCGCTGGAAGGCATCTCCGACACGGAGGGGATCAGCTATCTGGGACATGGCCAGGTTGCACTGAGCGATGAAAAGCATGGTCAGGTCGTCATCGCCCGCCTGCCCGAGCAGCCCGGCCCCATCGATCTGACCCACGCGCCACGCTTTGCCGTCGGGCCTGGCGAAAAAAGCAACAGCGGCATCGAAGGCCTCAGTTACGACCGTGCACAAGACCGGCTCTACGCCGTCAAGGAACATTCACCCAAGGCCCTCTATCGCATCGACGGCCTGTGCCGCGACGTGCTGAACTGCTCGCCCGACGGCATCCGGATCCATGACCTGAGCAACTGGCTCGCACCCACCGGGTTCGCCCGCGATTTTTCGGCTGTCCAGTTCGATCCGGCCCGTGGTCACCTGCTGTTGCTCAGCGAGCAGTCGCAGGCGCTGCTGGAACTCGATGAAAACGGCCAGCCGCTCAGCGCCCGCCATCTCGGCCACCAGCCCGGCGATCCGGACATTCCACAGGCCGAAGGCCTGACACTCGGCCAGGACGGTATGATCTATATGGTCAGTGAGCCCAACCTGTTCTACCGGCTGGCCCCGATTGCAGACACCAAGGAGGATTCCGATCATGCTGGAACGTATCAGTGAACATCGCTGCTTCGGCGGCTGGCAGCGTTACTACCGCCACGAGTCGCAGGTTATCGGCCTGCCGATGCGCTTTTCGGTCTATGTACCCCCCCAGGCCGAGGAAGGCCCGGTGCCGGTGCTTTTCTTCCTGGCGGGCCTGACCTGCACGGAAGAAACCTTCATGATCAAGGCCGGTGCACAGCGTTTCGCGGCCGAACATGGCCTGATGCTGGTCACGCCCGACACCAGTCCACGCGGTGCCGGCATCGCCGGCGAAGACGATGACTGGGACTTCGGCAGCGGTGCCGGCTTCTATCTCGATGCCACGCAGACACCCTGGGCCGCACACTACCGGATGGAAAGCTATGTGGCCCAGGAGCTGTTCGACCTGATCGCCACCAGTGGCGAGTTTCCCGCAGATCGGCAGCGCATCGGCATCACCGGGCACTCCATGGGCGGACATGGCGCGCTGACGCTGGCATTGCGCCATCCCACGCGCTTTCGCTCGGTATCGGCCTTCGCCCCCATTGCCAATCCCACGCACTGCCCCTGGGGCATCAAGGCCTTTACCCATTACCTGGGCAAGGACCATGACGCCTGGAAGCAGCATGACGCCAGCGAACTCATGAAACAGTCGCACACGCCGTTTCCCGAAGGGATCCTGATCGACCAGGGGCTGGCCGACCAGTTCCTGCCGAACCAGTTGCGGCCCGACATCTTCGAAGCCGCCTGCGCCCAGTCTGCCCAGCCACTGACGCTGCGCCGCCATGCCGGCTACGATCACGGGTACTATTTCATCTCGACTTTCATCGCCGATCACCTTGCCTTCCACGCCGAACGGCTGGGTGCCTGATCCACTTTCCGGCCAGTGACACCCGCAGCATGGCACGCCTTCCCCGACTCTACGCGCCTGGTCAGCCCCAGCTGATCCAGGCCTCGTTCAGCACCGCACTGAACCATCACGGTACGGCCCAGGCAACCGAGCACCTGAACCAACTGGTTGCCTGGCTCAAGGCTGGCGCGCGTGAAAAGCAGGTCGCGCTGCATGCCTGGGCGCTGTCGTACGACCAGGTCCTGCTGCTGGCCACACCCACCGATGCCCAGGCATTGCCAAGACTGATGCAGACGCTGGGACGCAACCTGGCGGCACGCCTGCGTACCGGACGCGTATTCTCCAGCCGCTACCGCTCCACGCTGGTCGAAGCCGGCACCTGGCTGTTGCCTGCACAGATCTGGCTGGAAACCCTGCCCGTGCGCACCGGCATTACCGGCGATGCAGAGTCCTGGCCCTGGTCCTCGGCAGGCCTGCATGCAGGCACCTTGCCCAGCTCACCGGTCGCACTCAGCGACCATCCCGATTACTGGCAATGCGGCAATACACCTTTTGACCGCCAGGCACGCTACCGCGCCCTGCTGCAAAGCGGCCTGGGGCAGGCTCAGGCACGCCGCATCGCACAGGCGCTGTACGGACAATGGGCGCTGGGCGATCCCGCCTATACCCAGCGTCTGGGTGCCGATGCCAGCCGCCGGGCCACACCGGGCAAGGGGGGGGGGGGG